>CAUJGI010000079.1 GCA_963169155.1 Chloroflexota bacterium | reverse complement strand
GGGGGGTCTGGTGCCCCCCCCCCCCCCCCCCTCCCCCTGGTCGGGAGTGGGGGCCTTACCCCCCCCCCCGCCCGGGGGGGGGGTCTGGGTGGGGGCGTTTCTCGTCAACCAGATTCTTCTGCGGCGCGCCGTGCCTCGCGTTGGGCTTTTTCCCAGATGCGGCGGTAGACGCGGTAAATGGTGTACTCCACCATCGAGGTTGTGCCGTCGGCCTGCTGTACCAGGGTCTGGCCTTTGCCCGCGCGGACCCCGCCAACGGCTTCCTGCATCTTAATCGAGGCAATATTTTGACTGCTGGGGCTGGCTTGTACGGCCGTACACTCCGTATGGTCAAACAAATATTGCACCAGCCCGCGCTTGATCTCTACACCGTATTTGTGCCCCCAAAAGGCGGGCATCAGCTTAACATCGGTGAAGGCGTGGCCATTGCCGCCGGGCCGGGTCATAAAACATTCACCGATCGTTTCTCCGGTTTCTTTCAGCACCACCACCAGCAGCTTGTGAAACACGCCTGGCGATTGTTTGGCCAGCTGTTCGGTGATTTCCTCCAGGGTCATCTCCAGGCCGTAGACGAAACCGACATGGGCCATCACGGCCGGATCGTTCCACAGGGCGAAATACATGGCGGCGTCCGTTACGGTGGCCCGGCGTATGATCAGGCGTTCGGTCGTGAACACGATAGTGGCTGGCTCTGTCAAACAAACACTCCTGGCACTTTGTTGGGGGAAGAAAGAGCGGCCGTTCCTACAGCTCTTTCACCATGAAATACCGCGTATGGCCGGGGGGAAAATCCTTCAGTTCGCCAAAAACCTCATACCCTTGTTTTTGGTAAAACCCCGGTGCCTGAAAACTGAAGGTGTCCAGGTGGGCGTGGGTGGCACCGCGCCGCCGTCCTTCTTCTTCGGCCAGAGTGAGCAGCTGACGGCCGTAACCCTGCCCACGCAGCTCCTCTTTTAGCCACATCAGGTCGATGTACAGCCAGTTCCAAAACGTGGCGCCAATGACCCCGCCTGCTACTTCACCGTCCGGTGCTTTCACCACAAAGCAGAAGCTTTTGCCGTTGTCTGGCCCGGCCTGCTGCCGGTTATAGGCGCTGATGCCGCCGCCGATAATGGCCCATTCTGGATTGTCTACCGCTTCAATTTGATACGTATCGTTCATGGCCGCTTGCCCTCCTCGCTGCCAGTATAAAAGTCACCAGAGGGCATAGCAAGCGGTGTGTCCGGCGGTTTGATTGGTTTTGGTTATACATCTTCCTATTCAGACTTTGCTGAAGCGGCGGGAATGGGGCGTTGCAGCGCCTGAAGGCTCACCTGGAAAAAATAGGCCATCCAGCTAATGATGCCTACCAGTTTTATGCCATCTTCGATGAGGTAGTGCAGGTTGGGGTTGGTTAACGGCCGTTGGTCTATAAGCAGCGAAACGCCAAAAAAGAAAAGCGCCATGAGCAGCGGCAAGAACTCCGTGCGCCAGATTAGCCGGAAATATCGGGCAAAATAGAGCCCAAAAAACAGGAGGTAGCTGCCCAGCACCACGCGTTCGGGAATGCCAAGATGCGGCAGCACCGTCTCGTGCAGCATAAACAGTTCATCAAGGGCCAGCAGCAGGGTGAGCAGGGCCGAAATCAGCAAAAAGCGTCTAAGGCGTGGTTGTTTGCCGCGTCGGGCGAGCACGGTGGCGCTGAACAGACAAAGTGCGGGACAGGCAGCCCAAAAGAAGATGCCAAATTGGGAAAGCAAGCCGGTATATGCCGGATACCCGCTTATAGCGTTAGGGTCTCTCGTAAGGTTGGCGATGGGAATGCCTTTCCAGAAATGGAGCACGAGAATGCCACCGAGAAGAACGGCCGTAATCGCCACAACCACAACGAGGGTTGGCCAACTTCCCCCAAACCGGCGACGTACATCTTGCCAAAAATCGATAGTCTGGGTGATCTGGTTATTTTGGTTGATTTGGTCCATGGGATTTTCTCCATCGTTTGCATGGGCTGATAGGCAGATTGAAGAACACAAAACCCCGTTTTGCAACAAGCAGGGACAGGATAAAAATGTGTGCGGCTGCGTTTATCTTACAAGAGGGGTAGGACACTGTCTATCTTCCTGGGATATAAATGGGGGAGGGAAGGGGAACGGCCGTAACACTATCTTTGCCCATTTAGGCTGTCATTCTCGCCCCACGCCTTCGCGGGGGCGGGCTGCGGGAATCCTCTCTGGCGTACAAAATGGATACCCGCGAAAATGGGTATGACACTCACTCGGGTGTGGTCAAAATCTGCCAAGATCGTGAGCCGTTACGCACCCTTCTATTCTGCTCATCTCTAAACGAAACAACTCTCCACCAGCAGTTGCTGGAGCCTGGTATGGTTAAAAGTTGTATCCTTCCGATCATTACGCCGCATAGCCACATAAAAATCATGCATGAATGTAATCACCGGAAGGTACTGGGTGATGCTGGCCACATATTGTTCCTCCAGTTGGATGAGATTGCGCCCCGCAATTTCGCCAATGTGAGCCAACAACAGAGGCAGTAAGTCTTCCAACGTTGGATCTTCTGTGATACCGAAAATTTCCCTAATGCGCTGCTGCCCGGCTTCTGGCAGTTCAAGGTATAAGCCGTAAATGTGGGTGCCCAGACCCCAGAGCAAATTGCCGTAGTCATACTCTGTATGCTGCTGGTAAAACTGTACCTCGGCCGGTGAAAGCGCAAACTGCTGGTCCAGCGCCAGGCCAAAGTCTGTCAGATAAACCCGCTGCCCATCCGTCAGCAGGTTGAAAAAATGGGAGTCGAAATGGATGATGCCTTGAGCTCTTAAGAAAGTAATCGCGGCTTGCGTGTCGGCCATCACCGTGGGAATACGGGATAGATGGGTGCGCACCCAGTGGGCTACGGCGTGGGGAATATGCTCCAGGTATAAAATAAGCTCATACGGCGCCTCGGCACGTTCCAGCAGATAACGTCCCACGTTGGCATTTTCGCCCCAGTAGGTGACGTAGCGCTGGTGGTAAGCCATATCAACAGCTGGCGGTTCGACCGTAACCGGCACAATTCGATAATGGTACAGCAAGGGAAAATTCTCAATTTCCCCAGCCAAAACCCAGTTGGTTGTTTTGATATGCGTCACCAGTTCGCGAAAAACGCCAAATCCCACCGAGCCTAAACCATATTGATAAAAGGTAGGCAGGTTATAGACGTTTTGGGTGGAGAACATTTGCGCATACTCGATCTCTGTTACTGGGATGCGCTTGATAAAGACAGGTAACTCAGCCACCGTCAGGTTCTGGTTTTTGCCCCAGCCAGCCTGGCTTTCGCTGGCGGAGGCTGGCACTTGCAAATGCGCGTTGTCTAGCAGGGCCAGCGCCGAACTCAGTTGATAATATCGCTTTTGTCGCTGTCTGAGACTGTTATGGACCATACGTTTCCATGGGAACAATTCAAAGAGACGTAGTATACAGGTAGCCCAAGCCTGGTCAATCACCATGGAATCAACCTACGAATCTCAGGCAATGCAGAACGATATTTGGTAGCATTGGGCAAACAATATTTCGCCAAGGAACTGTTTATGATTCACTTTAATCCCGAAACCCGTACTTTTAACCTGATTTTGCAAAACAGCATCTACGCCATGCAGGTGGACAACAAAGACCGGCTGGTGCACCTGGCCTGGGGGCCGCGCCCGGTAAGTGGAGAGAATTTGTTGTCGGGGCGGATACGGCCGTTCCTCTCCGATCACGCCTCCTTTGAGTTCCAAACCCGCCGCGACGAGCTCATCACCTTTGGTGATACCTCCGTGCACGAAGTGACGCTCAAAGCCAGCTTTGCCACCCTGCCCGATCCGCTGCCAGGGGGCGACGCGCCCCACTTGCCCATCCGCGATGTGCGCCTGCGCTACGTCGCCCACGAGGTGGTGACCGATGGCGCGCCAGGGTTGGCCCCGGCCCACGGACTGGCCACAGCCAACAGCGAACCGCGCGAAACGCTGCGCATCAAGCTGGCCGATCCGGTGCAGCCGCTGACCGTCACCCTTTGCTACCGCCTTACCCCCGCCCAAGACATCATCGAGCGCTGGTTGGAGCTGGAGAACACGGGCGACACGCCCATCGACATCGAGCAGCTCTTTTTTGCCACGCTGCACCTGCCCAAAGGCACCACCGAGCTGACCAGCGTCTCTGGCGCGTGGGCCCAGGAATTCCAGACGCAGCGAGAACGGCTGCCAGTGGGGCGGCGTGTCATCGAACACCGCAGCGTGCAGACGGGCCACCTGGCCAACCCGTTTTTCCTGCTCAACCGGCCAGGGCAGTCGTGGGAGGAACACGGCACAGTCTACTTTGGCGCGCTGGCCTCCAGCGGCAGCGGGCAGCTCAGCTGTGAGCAGCTGCACGGCAGCGACGTGCGGGTGCACGGCGGTTACCATCCCTTCGATTTTGGCCTGACGTTGGCCGCAGGGGCGCAGCACAAAACGCCCGCGTTTGTTTGCGGCGTCTGTGATGAGGGGTGGGGTGGAGCCAGTCGGCGCTTTCACAGCTTTACTCGCGAGCGCATCCTCCCCGTGGCTGTGGCCGGCGTCCCCGCCGTGCCACTTGCTGAACGGGAAGAATCGTCGATAAGCGAAGATACGATGGTGGGGGAGGAAAGTGGCACGGTCAGGAGACCGGCCACAGCGGAGTTCAGGCCGATTCTGTACAACTCCTGGGAAGCTACCTATTTTGGCATCACCGAGCAGAACCAGATTGAGCTGGCGCGTAAGGCGGCGGCCATTGGCGTGGAGCTGTTTTGCCTGGATGACGGTTGGTTTGGCGGCCGCCGCTTCGATGTGGCCGGGCTGGGCGACTGGACCGTCAGCCCGGACGTCTTCCCCAACGGTCTGGAACCGCTCATTGCCGAGGTGAACCGGCTGGGCATGGATTTTGGCCTGTGGGTGGAGCCAGAAATGGTCAATCCCGACTCCGACCTGTACCGGGCACATCCCGACTGGGCGCTGCACTTCCCCGGACGGCCGCGCACCGAAGCGCGCTGCCAGCTCATCCTGGATTTTGGCCGGGCGGAAGTGGTTGAGTATATTTTCAACGCGCTGGACAGCTTGCTGGGGCAGTACAACATCAGTTTCATCAAGTGGGACATGAACCGCAGCGCCAGCGAACCCGGTTCGGTGGTGGGCAAGGCGATCTGGCAGGCGCACGTGGCGGGCGTGTACGGCATCATCGACCGGCTGCGCGCCAAATATCC
>CAUJGI010000078.1 GCA_963169155.1 Chloroflexota bacterium | reverse complement strand
AAAGGGAATTGGCGGCTCAGAAAGTGAGGGAATAAACACATCTTCTCCAGCCAGGTCAAAGTCGGACAGGCCCATGTTGGCCAGGCCAGCATCCACCGCCGCGGCATCGGCTGCGTCGCTGGCCCCACTGCCCAGGCCGTCGCGGACAACGGCCGTTACCGAATTCTCTTGCACGGTGATGCGCAGCGGGAAGGCTTCTTCCGGGGCGTAATTTTCCGAGAGACGAATGAGCTCCTGCTCGGCCAGGTACTGCTTAACCGCGCCCAGCGCATACTGCGAACGGTCGTCCTCGCGGGCCACCACGCGGTCAGCTTCCACGTACAAATCTTGCTGCCCCAGGCGCAGCTGCTCAAAGCCGGCAATCGGGTCCAGCGTGGTGGTGATAAAACGGCCGTCCGCCAAAACAGGACCATTTGGGGAGACGCCCACGCGATAAACCCCCATTTGCACCGTTGCCCCCTTTTGCCAGGCAAGGTAGGATAAAGTTGCAGCTGCCAGAAAAACCACAATCAATATGGATCGGGCGCTGCCCTGAAAGCGAGACCGAACACGAAACAGTTCCCGTCGAGCAATTGAAAATATCAATCTAAAATTAAGCATAGGTATAAGTCCATCATTCTGTTTTACTGTTGTAACTGCTCAGGTATTCAAGGTGCGACGCACTTTTGTTAGCGAGTCTTGCTATGCTTCACACTGAAGCATGTGCGTCCCGCCTGTTAAGTCACTTACCGTTTTAAAAAATCCCCCAAAAAGATAGAGAGATATGATTCATTTAAAAAACGTAACCAAACTGTATGAAAGTCACGTCGCCGTGCAGAACCTGAATCTTGAGGTACGCCCCGGCGAAATTATGGGCGTCATTGGTCACAATGGTGCCGGTAAAAGCAGCAGCCTCAAAATGATCGCCGGGCTGATTGCCCCCTCTTCCGGGAAGGTCGAGGTGATGGGCCACGACATGAGCCAGAACCGGGGCACACCAGAGGTCAAAAAGAAGATTGGCTTTTTGCCAGAGGAGAGCGCCCTTTATGCCAACATGACGGTGCTGGAGTACCTCACCTTTTTTGGTGAGCTGTACGAGCTGCCCAAAAAGCAAACCCTGGCCCGGATTGAAGAGCTACTCACCGGGTTGAACCTGCCCGAGCGCACCAAACTTACCGGGGAGCTGTCTAAAGGCATGAAGCGGAAGGTGGCCATTGCCCGGGTGCTGCTGCACGATCCGGACCTGCTCATTTTGGATGAGCCAAACTCTGGCCTGGATCCCCTGACCTCATTTTTTATCCTCAACTATTTAAAAGAGCTGCGCCAACAGGGCAAAACCATTTTGCTCAGCGCCCACAATTTGTTCCATGTGGAGTCGGTTTGCGACCGGGTGACGATTTTGAAAGACGGCCGTTTACTCATTTGCGACACCATGGAAGCCATCCGGGCCACGCTGGGTCATCGCGAATACGAGGTGCTCTTCCATACCAGCCAGCCCCTGGATTACCCCCTGGTCGACGGCAATTACCGCGTCCGTACCGGTGACTTGAGCGAACTAAGCTCACTTTTGCACCAAATCTCTGCCGAGCAGTGGCACCTGGTTAACCTATCGGTGCAGGAATCTGCGCTTGAAGAGATTTATGTAAAGCTATCGACCCTTGCCTGATTTACTATAGCAAACACGAGAAACGCATGTTATAGGGCAATATTCCCTATTTGCTGATACCTGAAGGCTATTGTTTTCCATCAAGGCTCTGCCTATGATACGCAAAACCAGGCGCAGATTTTCAGTGCTGCTCCCTGTTTGCTGCAACTAACTGCAATTCAGTTCAGGTAATTACCGAGCCAAATGTCTGATCAACCTCACCCCACAGAACCAAAAGCCTCAGCAGAGCAGCTCCGGCAAGAAAGCATCCAGTTGCGCCGCAAGAACGAACTGCTGGAAAAACGGGTGAAGTCCCGCACCGATGCGCTTCATCTGACCAACGAACAGCTTGAGGTTGAGATTGTCGAACGCATCAAAATTCAGAGGAAGCTGCAAGACCGCGTTGCCTTCGACCAGGTCCTGACAACCATTTCCACTCAATTTATTCACCTGGCAACGGCCGAAATTGACGAAGGCATCAACCAGGCGCTGGCCAGAATTGTCGGTTTTACCGATTACGATCGCGGCTATATTTATTTGTTTGAGGAAAACGGCCGTGAACTGAAAAACTCTCATCACTGGTGCAATCCACAAATGGGTGCCAGCCTGCAAGAGTGCCGCTCGCTCTCCACAGATTTGTTCCAAAACTGGATGCCCCAGCTGCTGCGGCAAGAAACCATCTACATCCAAAACATCACCGACGCTGAACAAGAAGTCAGCAGTGAAAACAAAATTCTTGCCCTGCAAGGCGTCCACTCCGCCCTCATTCTGCCCCTGGTGTACAGCAAAGAAGTCATCGGTTTTTTTGGCCTGGACTCCAATTACCCGAGCCTGCCCCACCAGGCCGAACACATCGACCCGCTCAAAGTGATGGCTGATATTTTTGTCAATGCCATCATGCGCAAAAAGACCGAATTGGACCTGATGAAGCAGCGCAACTTTGGCCAGCAAATCATGGTTACCATGGGGCAAGGCGTGACGGTGACCACCGTAGAAGGCGTTTTTGAATACGTCAATCCCGCTTATGCGCGCATGCTGGGCTACCCAGCGGAAGACATTATTGGCAAAACTGTACTGGAATTCACGTTTCCAGAAGATCACACCACGCTGGTGAAAGCTCAGATGCAGCGACTGGAAGGCAAGGTTAGCTCCTACGAAACGCGCCTGCGCCGGGCCGACGGCTCCCCGCTGTATGTGCTCATCAATGGCGTCCCGCATTACGATCACCAGAGCAAAATTATTGGCTCCATCGCCACCATCACCGACCTGACTGAGCGGCGCGAAGCCGAAGCCCAAATTGAAGCCAATGCGACCGAGGTGCAGGCAATTTACCAGGCGGCCGTTCAGCTGTTTAAACCCAGCAACGTGCGGGAGCTGGCCAAGCAAATTGCTTCAACCGCCATTAACGAATTAGGCTTCGACGCCTGTGGGGTGCTGCTGCTGCAAGAGCCGATTCAGGTAGGTGCAGCGGCCGTCCCAACCCAGCCGCACAATCGGCTGATCTGGCTGGCCCGTGAAGGGCGTTATCGCAGCGTGCGCAACCACGTAATGCCTTTAGCCGAGCAAAATTTGATGACAACGGCCGTACGCCAGGGCAAAGTCATCTACTCACCGGATGTCGCCAAGGATCCCCGCTACCAACCAGACAATACCGCCACCCAATCCCAGCTGGTCATTCCACTGCGGGCCTACGATCGTATTATTGGGGCCATCGACCTGCAAAGCACCCAAAAAGACGCCTTCGACGAACGCACCCAGCGCATCATCACCGTGTTTGCCGAACATGCCGGACTGGCCATGGAAACAGCGCGGCTGTCTGATGAGCTGCGCAGCCATGCCCGCGAACTGGAAACACAAATCACCGAGCGCAAAAAGATCGAACAAGCGCTGCGCAGCAGCGAACAGCGCTACAAGCAGCTGGTAGAAACCGCTACCGACCTCATCTTTCGCACCGATGCCTACGGCTACTTTACCTATGTCAATCCCGTTACCGTTCGCACCCTGGGCTTCAATTCCGAAGTAGATCTCCTGGGCCGCCACTGTTCCAACTTTGCCCACCCCAGCTTCCGGCAAAGGCTCCTGCAAGCCTACAGCCGACAGGACACGCAAAAAACGGCCAACAGTTATTACGAATTTGTGGTGCTGGGTAAAGACAACGCCAAAATTTGGCTGGGGCAAAATGTTCAGCCAATTGTTGAAAATGGCACGATTATTGGCTACCAGGCATTGGCCAGAGATATTACCAAGCGGCGCGAAGCCGAAGATGCCCTGCTAAAACGGAGTGAAGAGCTAGACACCACCAACGCCAAGTTAGCCCGGGCGCTGCGCACCAAAGATGAGTTTCTGGCCAACATGAGCCACGAGCTGCGCACCCCGCTCAATGCCATCCTGGGCCGCTCAGAAATCTTGATGGAGGGCATTCATGGCCCCGTGACGGAAAGGCAGGCCTCCTCGCTGAAAGTCATTGAAGAAAGTGGCAACCATTTGCTGGAACTCATTAACGATATTCTGGATCTGGCAAAAATCGAGGCGGGCAAAATTACGCTGGATATCCAACCAGTTGCCATAGCCCATCTGTGTGAAAGCAGCCTTCAGTTTGTGCGACAAACAGCGCACAAAAAGCGGATCAAGCTGCTGGCCGACGTGGAGCCAGCGCTGGATACCTGCCTGGGGGATGAGCGCCGTTTGAAGCAGGTGCTGATCAATCTTTTGAGCAACGCGGTGAAGTTTACCCCGGCGGGCGGTGAAGTGGGCCTAAAAGCGTTTAGCGATGCTGAAACTGAGACGGTACAGTTTCAGGTGTGGGACTCCGGCATTGGCATTGCGCCCAAAGATATGGAGCAGTTGTTTAAGCCATTTGTTCAGCTCGACAGCAGCCTGGCCCGCTCGCATGAAGGCACCGGGCTGGGGCTGTCTCTGGTGTTCCGCCTGACGGAAATGCATGGGGGCAGCGTAACGCTAGAGAGTGAGGTGGGTGTGGGCAGTCGCTTTACGGTGGCTTTGCCGCAACGGCCGTTTACCCACCCCCAGCAATCCAAAGAACTGGCTGAAAAAGACCAGCAAACTTACGGTCCTACGCTCCGTGACGCCAATATGTCCACTGCCCATGACCACCTGATTCTTCTGGTTGAGGACAATGAGGCGAACATCGAGATTTTTGCAGAGTACCTGCAAGTGTGGGGCTATCGGGTGATGGTGGCCCGCAGCGGCAGCGAGGCGCTGGCCCGCGCTCAGGATGAAATACCCGATTTGATTTTGATGGACGTGCAGTTACCGGAGATGGATGGCTTAACGGCCGTTTGCCAACTGCGCCAAACCATTGCATTGCAATCAATTCCCATTATTACCCTCACTGCCCTGGCGATGCAGGGCGACAAGGACCGCTGCCTGGCAGCTGGTGCCAACGTCTACCTGAGCAAGCCGGTGCAGCTGCGCCAGCTGGTGCTCACCATCGAACAGCTGCTGGCCGAACACGCTGCCAGTCAAAAGGAGCCAAACCAATGATTAAGGACACGGCCGTTTACCAACGCCACGCCCAAACACGCCAGGGACAAAAACCCCAATCAGGCCTGCTGCTCATCAACCAGGAAGATGAAATTTTGTACGCCAACCGGCAGGCCCGTCACTTTTTGGGCCTGCTCAGCGACGATGAGCTACCCCGCAAGCTCAAATTTTTGGCGCTGGTTCAATCGGCCTACCAATGTTACCCGGCGGCGGCCTGGCAAAACTGGCCCAGACGGCCGTCCTCCACCATTCCCCGCAGGCTCATCTACACCCCGCCCCACAGCAGCAGCAATCTCCAGCTGAAGGTTGAGATTCTAGAGCAGATCGTTCTGGACGGCGGGCTGGTTTGGGCAGTAGCCTTGATTGAAGAACAACGCAGAGAAACGGCCGTTTTTTCACGCACCATTGCTTAACACAAGTAGTCTGACATCAGGAGCACACCCAGGGAGCCTAACCATGAACCACCCAACACCGCCCCCCACTGCGGTACCCAATCTGCCCCACATTTGCATTGTCGACGACAACCTGATGGCCCGCGAGGTCATCGCTGACCTGCTTTCTACCGAAGGCTACGAAGTATCCCTGGCCAGCAGCGGTCCTGAAATCATCGAGCGCATCGGCGATATTAAACCAGACGTCATTTTGATGGACGTGATGATGCCTGGCATGAGCGGTTACGATGTCTGTCGCCTTCTCAAGCAAGAAAAGCAGTGGCAGCACATTCCCATCATTTTGGTCACGGCACTGAACGGCCGTGAAGATATGCTGCAAGGCCTAAATGCTGGCGCCGACGAATTTTTATCGAAGCCAGTCAATGGCTCAGAGCTGCGGGCCCGGGTGCGCACCATGCTGCGCATCAAACACCAGTACGATGCCCTCCAGTCACTTTTGCAGCTGCGCGAAGATTTATCCCACATGCTCATTCACGATATGCGCACCCCACTAACGGTGGCCATGTTGTATAACGATTTTGTGCTCCGGCGCGTCCAGGACGGCAGCAAAGACAAAGAATACGCCACCATCGTGCGCAGCAGCCTGCGCTCGCTGGACAACTTCATGGACGAAGTGCTCACGGTTGCCAAGATGGAGCAGGGTGCCCTCAAGCTAGAACTCACCGAAACAGGCATCAAAGCGCTGGTAGCCCAGGTCGTGGAAGCCAACCTTGAGGCCGCCGAGCTGCGCCAGTTTGCGCTGCTGCTCGATGCGCCCGAGGATGAGTTGCCGGTTTGCCTGGACGTATCGCTTTTCAAGCGGGTGATCGACAATTTACTCTCGAATGCCTATAAGTTTGCGCCAGAAGGCAGCGTGATCACCATACGGCTGCGGTATGAAGCAACGGCCGTAAATGCCCTACGCCCCTCCTTCCGTTTGCAGGTGCTGGATGAAGGTCCAGGCATCGCCCCGGAAGACCAGACGCGCATTTTTAACAAGTATGAAATTGTGACGCTCAAAAAGAAGAGCGGCCGTCAGACAGGCCTGGGACTGGCCTTCTGCAAAATGGTCGTAGAAGCCCACGGCGGGCGCATTTTTGCCTCTGCCAACACACCAAAGGGAGCCATTTTAACCGTTGAGCTTTAAATCCCCTGAGACCTGAGTGAGGCCTCGCCCCTGCTGCCAACTCAATACAACTACAATCACGCACGCCCTGCCTGATTGCTGCCCCGCGCCAGGAGCGGTCAAATGACCACCTTCCTATTCAATTTATGTCGTCTCTTTGCTAAATTACTGTCTAGTATTTCGCGTCGGGACTCCTTACCATGGTTTGTAAACACAGGCGCGCAATACTTCAGCAGTTCACTCATTGAAGACAACAAGTAGTGCACCATTTGCTTGTCATGGATAAAGGGAAAATGGCTTCATATCGTATCTTGCTTATTGATGATCATTATCAATTGATTCAGGGCATACAAAACAGTCTGAAAGACGATGGCTATGAGATATTCACCGCAGCCAACGGTCTGGATGGTCTCAAAGCCGCCCGGCGGCATCGGCCAGACCTGATCATTTTAGACATCAACATGCCCTGGATGGACGGACTGGAAGTTTGCCGCCGTCTTAGAGAAGACAACCAGCTGTGCCGAACACCACTCCTCTTCCTAACCTCGCGCAACTCAGTGGATGATCGGGTCAACGGCCTGGACTGCGGTGCCGATGATTACCTGGCCAAACCGTTTAATACGGCCGAATTAAAAGCTCGCGTCCGTGCCCTGCTGCGCCGTTCCCAGGATTGTGAAACCCAGCTCCAGCCGACCAACACCAACAGCATCACTGCCGGCCCCCTAACGCTGGACTTGAAAGCTGGCCGCGTGAAAGTAGACGACAATGAAGTTATCCAGCTGACTCCGGCGGAATTTGAGCTGCTGCAATACCTGATGAGCCATCCCAACCAAACGTTTACCGGTGAAGAGCTGCTGGAAAAAGTGTGGGCTTATGAACCTGGCACGGCCGATCAGAGCCTGGCCCGATGGCACATCCGCAATCTGCGCGCCAAAATCGAGCCTGATCCCACCCACCCCATCTACATTCGCACCATTCCCCGCCACGGCTACATTCTGGATCACGAAGCAGACACATCGATTACTTCGTAGCGATACGGCCGTACCAGGCAGCCGCAAAAGGGAGGTGTTGATTGGACAAACAATTCCAATCAACACCTCCTTTTTTTGCCCACTTTTCATATCGTTTTACCGGGTTTGGCTGGGAACGGCCGTGCCCAACAAACGCCACAAACCCAACCAAAACACCCCCACACAACAACAAGTTTTGGAACTTTTTTCGCTCATCCCGAGCTGGCCTTTGCCCCTATCTTCAAGGCGATTTTGCTAAGCCGTACTCTGGTAATGCCACCAAATTTACAATTTTGGGATAGGGGTAATAGTCCCCTAGTCCATCTCTAACAGATAGCCAACGCAATGCTCTCGCTAAGCACACACACAACCCCCAAAATCTATTGTAGAGTAATGGAAGTACCGTAATGGTGAACAAATAACTAAAACATGTATTTTTTGCAAAAGGAGCAAGTAAAAATGAAAAATTATTGGTCTAAGATGTTCAAGAAACTGGTAAAAGAAGAAAAAGGTGTTAGCGCGTTGGAAACTGCAATCATCCTCATTGCTTTCGTCGTCGTGGCCGCCATTTTCGCTTTTACGATTCTGTCTGCAGGCACCACCTCTACCGAACAGAGTAAAGAAGCCATCTACGCCGGTCTTTCCGAAGTTCGCAGCTCAATGGAACTGCGCGGCGCTGTGGTTGCCCAAACTGACGGCACCGAAGTTACCGACATTATCTTCAGCGTAGCCAATGCCGCCGGTGGCGATTCCATCGACCTGACCGCCCCCACCAACAACACCCTGATTATCGACTACCGCGACAACGCCCAACGGTCTGCCAACCTCACCTGGACGCTGACCTGGGTTGTGCGTAACGACACCGATGATCTGCTGGAAGAAGGTGAACTGGCCGAAGTCACCGTCGATGTCTCTGGTCTGACCACCCCGTTGGGCGCCAACACTGAGTTCGCAATGGAAATCAAACCGGGGCAAGGTGGTGTGGTTGTGGTAGAACGTACAACCCCCGCTTTCCTGGACACGATTATCGACCTCCGCTAAGTATTCTGAAAAACGAGGCCTGGTCAAACAGGCCTCTCCTTAAAAATTAGGTGGCACGTCCCGGCATCATGAAGGACGTGCCACTTATCCGATTAATCACAACTAGCAAAAAGACAGCGGCACTGAAGAGCATTGTGGGTTCTGGCTACATTGGGGGATGCGCTTTATTCTGCCCACATCCACTTCTGGGAGGCGCACAGTGGCACTAGAAGACAGAGTTAGAGAGTTAGAAGAGGAGTTGAAGGTCCTGAAGAATGAAATCCAAACAACTTTGTTGGATATTCAAGAACAAATCCTTTCCCATTACTACCCTTCTCTTTATCCATCAGCAAACAAAGAAGCCAATCTGGCACAGGTAAGCGTCGCCCGGCATACGGCCGAAGCAGCAGCTCCCCAACCTACTCCGGCGGCAATGCCCACCGCCGCAGCGGCAGACCCAGTGCAAACCGCTGCACCAGCCCAGGCAAGCGCCCCATCACCCGCTCATGCGCCAGTCTATGGAGCTGTACAGGTAAATCCGTCGGCTCCCAGTTATCATGGCAAATATAAAACTCAGACCATCACCCTGGTTGAAGAGCCGGAAGAAGAGGTTGACGAAGAACCCGAACCCATAAAAGAAGAAACCACCCCGAAACGTGTGGCTGTTGTGCCCAAAACAAACCACAACAAGGCCCACGCTGCCGCGAAGAAACCAAAGTCAGATGACTATTTGGAAGATCTGCTGCCAGAAGCGGAAGCGCTGACGCCAGAAGATGAGGCGTTTTTGGATGCGATTGTAGCCAAAGAAACAAGTGTAAAAGCAACGGCCGTTTCCTTTGATGAGTTCAAAAATTTGGTGCAGAAAAAAGCGCCGGATACCAGCTTCGAAGAAGAACATTTTACCGAGGCATTATTAAACGAGCTGCTTAGAGATTCTTTCACCAACCTGGAAGGAGAACAGCTCAGCGTAGACGCCCTGTTTGCTGATCCAGAAGTGGATCAATATGGCTTGGGCAGCGAATTGAACAATATCAACAAGCAGGCGGTCAAAACCACCGTCCGCAAATTGCTGAACTGGGTCGATGAAAGTGTATCCGTCATCGGCAAAGACCCGACCAAACAAGCTATTGCCATGTATGTGCGTGCAGGCGACCTCTCAACAGAGATGCGTGAAGCCCTGATGCGCCTCGTCGATTCGAGCCATGTGGAACCCGCGACGGAAAAAGCCGGGATCCGGCAAATTATCGACACATTGGGTGAACTAAACGACATTCTGGATCATCACACGCCAGAATACCTGAACAACGTCATGGGATTGATCACGGAGGTCAATTTTGGATAAGACAATCGTCACCGCGTTTATGGTCATCATAAGCATTGTGGCTTCCGTCACGGTTTTCAACTCCCTGTATCCAGCCATCCAGCAGAGCAGCGATGCTATGGTGAACATGAAATCTCGTCTGGATGATCGCATGAAAAGCCAGGTGGAAATTGTGCACGCCAGTGGTGAGCTAAACAGCAGTGGTACCTGGCAAGACGCAAATGGAGACGGCCGTTTCAACGTCTTCATCTGGACCAAAAACATCGGCTCAAACCGCATCTCGGCCATGGACCGCGTCGACGTTTTTTTTGGTCCGGAAGGCGACTTCACCCGAATTCCCCACCAAAGCACTGCCGGTGGCGCCTTCCCCTACTGGACCTACAGCCTGGTTAACGATACCGACTGGAATCCCACCGCTACCCTGGAAATTATTATCCACTTTAGCGGTACCCTGGCCTCTGACCGCTATTTCATAAAAGTAATTACGCCAAACGGCGCTGAAGATGATTATTTCATGGGTTTATAAAAATGGAATCACTTATTACCGTTATTCTCGTCGTCACCCTCATTCTCTTCGCCGGGCTAAACATCTTCCAGGAAACCCTGGACGCTCAAAACGACCTGTCCACCACCTGGCAAGAAATGGAAGATTTGTCCGGGGAGCGCGCCCGTACCCAACTAACCCCCATTTCATCGACCATTAAAAACGACGGGGGAACAGTTGAAGTCATCCTAAAGAACGAAGGCTCCACCAAGTTGGCTGATTTCGACCGCTGGGACGTCATCCTCCAGTATTACACCGACAGCGCTGGCTACGAGATTGCCTGGTACCCTTACGTCAGCACCTTCCCAGTCAGTAATCAATGGACCAATGCAGGCATCTACGTAGATGCTGCCACTGCCCAAGTGGAAGCCTTCGAGCCAGGAATTCTTAACCCCGGCGAAGAAATCGTGATCCAGGTCCAGGTAAACCCCACCATTGGCATGACCACCACCAACATGCTCACCGTCAGCACGGAGTACGGCATTCAAGCCTCCACCATCATTACCCGTTAGTCGGGCAGGAAACTATGGACGTTTATAGAACTAAACCCGTTGTATCAACTGGCAGTGAAGAGCTGGACAACAAAGTAGGTGGTGGTATTCCGTTAGGCTCTCTCACCCTTATCGAAGGTGGCTCGCACTCAGGTAAATCTGTCTTTTCCCAACAGCTCCTCTGGGGCTCGCTGCGCGATGGCTACCGCATTTCCCTCTTTACCAGTGAAAACACGGTCAAAAGCCTCATGCGGCAGATGGACAGCTTGAATTTGAATGTACAAACCAACTTGCTGCTGGGCCATTTGCGCGTCTACCCCATGGAAGTTTCCAACTCTCAGGAAGAGGCGCTGGAAGCCCTGCTGGCTGCCCTTAAAGCAGAAGCTGCCAAAGAGCGCGACCTCATCTTTGTCGACGCCCTCACCCCATTTATATCCGGCTCACCGGCCTGCTTGGTAATTTGCTATTTTGAGCTGTGCAAACGACTCTGCTCGAATGGAACAACCGTTGTCACTATCATTCATTCGCACGCCGTGGACCAGGATTTGCTGGTGCGCATTCAATCACTATGCGATGCCCACCTGCGGTTAAGAACAGAAAATGCAGGCAGCAAGCTGATTAAAATTATGGAAGTTGCCAAGATTCGCGGCGCCAGCAAAAACACGGGCAACATCATCAGCTTTGAAATTGAACCAGGCATTGGCATGCGAATTATTCCCATCAGCAAGGCACAAGGTTAAAGAAATATGGCCGACGTATTATTACCTTTTCCCGAAGAAAGAATTGATTACCGCAAAATTAGCCGTGGGGATGATTTTCTACGTGGTTTCCCTAAGGATTTGCGCGAAGCGGCCCTGGAAAAACCATTCCTGGCTGCCTATCTTGCCGCCCTTCCCATCGACGAAATTGGTATTCCTGATTACTACCCCACGCCAGACCGTTCGCTCGGTAAGCTGGAGCGGCGCAATCTCATCTACCCCATCCGCAAGGGCAATTTTGTCCACATTTTCCCAGATGAACAAAGTGAACGCGACTACTATGTTGTCATTGAGCCAACGCTGGGCATCAACCTTAACGGCATCTCGCGCGAAATTGAACTGAAGCTGCTGGACATGGCCGAGGAAATCGGCGAAACGGACGAAGAAGACCGGGAAAAGGTCTTCATGGAAAGCCTGGACAAGATTCTGATAGTTAAGTCCAGCAAAAATGGCAAAAGCAAAGACAAGCGCCTGCCGGTCACACCCCTGGAAATGGCCGCGATTCGCTACACGGTCATGCGCGACAAAATTGGTGTGGGTGCCCTGGACCCGCTGCTCAGCGATGAGTTCATTGAAGATATCAGCTGCAGTGGGATTGGCCCCATCTTTTTGGAGCACAAGCTGTTCAAAAGCCTGAAAACGTCCATCATTTTTTCTAACCATGACCAGCTAGACGCTTTTGTGGTGTGGCTGGGTGAGCGGATTAAGCAGCCAGTAACGCTGCGCAACCCTATCGTAGACTCGGTTTTGCCAGATGGTTCGCGAATCAACATTGTATACGGCCGTGACATCACCAAACGCGGCAGCAACTTTACCATCCGTAAATTCGCCGAAGAACCACTGAACATCCTCAAACTCATCGACTTTGGTGGTATTACCTCCACCATGGCCGCCTACCTCTGGCTGGCCATTGAAGACGACCTGAATTTGTTTGTCTCGGGTGAAACAGCCTCGGGCAAAACCACCCTGCTCAACGCCCTCACCACCTTCATTAAGCCCGATGCCAAAATCGTCACCATTGAGGATACGCCGGAATTACAGGTGCCGCAGGAAAACTGGCTGCGTGAAGTGGTAAAAAACATGGGCGCCGATGACCAGGGAGCCTCGGTCACCATGTTCGACCTGCTCAAAGCCGCCCTCCGGCAGCGCCCCAACCGCATCATGATTGGTGAAATTCGTGGTGAAGAAGGGAACATTGCCTTTGGTGCTATGCAGACAGGCCACGGGGTCATGGCCACCTTCCACGCCTCATCGGTAGAAAAGCTCATCCAACGCCTCACCGGTGCCCCGATTCTGGTGCCCAAAACCTACGTGCCCAACCTGGACCTGGTGGTCATCCAGATGGCCGTGCGCGGCCCTAAAGGCAACACACTGCGCCGCATTATGAGCATCAACGAGATTGTGGACTACGATCCATCGACCAACAGCTTTTCCTACATCACCGCTTTCCGCTGGCGGCCCGACGATGACACGTTTGAATTTCCCGCTTACATGAACAGCTTCTTGTTAGAAGAAAAAGTGGCGCGCATGCGTGGTTACACCGACCACAACAAGCGCAAAATCTACGATGACCTGAACAAACGGGCCCGCATCCTGGAAAAGCTGGGGGCGCAAAAAATCAACGGGTTTAAAGAGCTTTTTAACATCATGACCGAAGCCAGACGACAAGGGCTAATCGATTAACAACCAGCACAGGGGTAATTTTTATGGCAGCGATTAGCTCAACCAAGGCAAAACCGGCCGAAAAGAAAAAACCGTTCAAGAAAACCAAGCTGAAAGAAGTCACCGGCTATGACCTGTTCTACCAGCTAATTTACATGTCGGCCGTTGCGGCAGCGGGTATTGAGCGCCGCAAGATTTTCCAGATGGCTTCTGATCTGCCCCGGAAAACGGCCGCTTACTTCCGCCGCATCCATCTCCTCTCCCAACGGCTGGGCTACGACTACTCCGAATCCTGCAAAATTGTCGGTGAAAAAGTAAAGTCGGAAGTGATGAAAAGTTTGCTGCTGCGTATGGCCGATTCCCTCAGAGCCGGCCAGCCAGAAGCCAAATTCCTGGCTG
>CAUJGI010000077.1 GCA_963169155.1 Chloroflexota bacterium | reverse complement strand
TGGCGATCTGCTCTACCGCTGGACGCTGCTGCCTACCGATCCGCTGGGACTGGACGAAGCCCGCTTTTTTGTCTTGAACGACAACGAGCTAGAAGGCGAACAGCCGCTGTCGCCCGGCCCCGGCGACACGTTCCAGCCACCCCGCCAGTGGCTCAACGATGAGTCCATTTTTGGCGAGGACATTGTGCTCTGGTATGTGCCACTGCTCAAAACAAAGAAAACCGAACCGCTCTGGTGCATGCCCGATCCTGAACCAGGCATAAACCAATGTGAAGCCATCTTGCGCGCCCAAATCACCGATGAGCTGCCCCAACCCACCGCCGAAGAGCTGGCAGCCATGGCCACAGCGACACCGGTTGTGACGGAAACGGCCGTTACCCCTGCCCCCACACCCACGCCCCGCCCTGTGCAGGGCGACACGGTGGAAGAGGTGATTCTGAACGCGGGCTGCGGTGCCTGCCACGCCATTGGCCCGCTGGGTGAGGGGCACAAAGTGGGGCCGGATCTGTCGGCCATCGGCTACGAAGCCACGGGGCGCATTCCTGACGTGGCCGCCGCTGACTACATCCGCCAGTCGATTATTGAGCCAAACTACGCCCTGGCACCGACCTGTCCCAACGGCCCCTGCATGCCCAACATCATGCCGCAAGATTACGGCCGTCGGCTCACCGAAGCGCAGATTGACGAGATTGTGAATTATCTGCTCGTGCTGGACGGCACCCAGGTGGCAGAAGACCTGCCGGTAGTGGGTGACGGCGATTCGGGCGGGTTCCCCAAAGGTGGCACGGCGGCCAAGGGGGGCGGCAGCGTGGTCGGCGGCATCGACCCTACTTCCATTTCGGTACAGCTAGGGGCAATTGGCATTGTGCTGCTGCTGACGCTGTTTTTGTTGTGGAAACGGCCGTATGACGATGACGAAACGTCCGATACCGTAAGCAGCCGTGAAAGTTAAGTAGATAACATAAGCATTGTATGCCTTCTCCGTTGACAAAAGTCAGCAGAAAGGCAATACTGCAATCAACTTCATTGGCTTTAAAACAATTAGATTTAACGGGAGGAATACCGTGTCTGAAGCACTCGATCAACTAGTTGAACGCGCAATAAACGATAAGTCATTCCGCAAACTTCTCTTCAAGGACCTGGACAAAGCCCTCGAAGGCTACCCCGTCTCCGACGAAGAGCGCACACTGCTGGAAAACCTCGATGAAACAAACTTCGACGAATTTGCCGGCGGCCTCGGCTCCCGCACAACAAAAGGTTTTATGCCTGGAACTGGCTAATTTTTAAGAATTGGAACGTTTTGTACAACGCTTAGACAAATTGTCTAGGCGTTTTTTTCATTTCTGTAGAATGAGTGGGTAGTCTTTCTAAAAACTCCAGACAATTCTCCCCTATAATCCGCAACCGCTGACTACTGCTTTGCTCCAGCAAAACCCCACCCTTTTTATAACAGGCAACTCTATCCGTGAATCTAGAACGTTCTGTTGCAGATAAAATACTTTTTTCTAAAAAAGAATCGCGCTCTTGCAGATCTGAAGCAAAACCCGCCAATTCTAAAAAAGTGAGGCATTTGAAATCCGGACATCCATCCTCAGAAGAAGATAAGCTCTTCATAAACCAGTTGACTGCTCCCGACCCGTTCCCTTCTAGTTTAAATACTATGCCCAAAAAATATTCAGCAACTGGCTGCCACCAAATCAGTTCTTTTGCCTTGATCAGTTCGTATGCCTTGTCTAAATACAGTTTTGCGGTTCCTAAAACGCCAGAATTCAGCTCTACCTGACCTAAACCCACCAACAATCTGGCAGTTTCTTCAAGATAGCTTTCCGGCTGTAAATCAATAAGATGTTTCGCTGCCTCGTACTGAACTTTGGCTTCATCCCATTTTTGAAGCGGGCTAAAATACTCAAATCCCCAAAATAGATGTGCCTCAACTTGCAGACTCGGATAATTCATTGTTGTCAACAAATCTAGTGCCGACTCAAAATCGGCGAGAGCAGCGTCAAAATTGCCCAATCGAGAAAGAGCCGCGGCGCGGTTAGTCATGGCCAGGGCATACAAGTTTTTTCCACTTTCTTTGCCAATACTCACCGCTTCATCAAAGGTTTTCACAGCTTCCTGATACTGGCCTAGCGTAAACTGAATAAATCCCACATTACTCAGAGCGATACCAATATTGATAGGTGTACTAAACTCGCGAGACAACTCAACGCCTTGCTGCATTGCCTCAAGGGATAGTTTTAACTCTTTCTCTGAGTACCGGGCAAAACTAATTGCCTCGTAAACTCTAGCCAATAAGTAGTTATTATTTTCTTGCTGGCAAATCCCTTTGGCACTTTCCAGATGAAGCATAGCAGTTGCATAGTCTAACCTTGAGCTGGCCGCCCATCCTGCCCAGATATAAGCACGGGCCAACTGGTCTGGATCAGCAACAGACCCTAATTCTTTGATGATAATTTCGGTAAGAGTCTGGACTTCATCGAAAGCGCCCTGGCGATAGCGGATTTCGGCCATGAGGTTGTAAGCTACGGCCGTTGACCCCCGATCACCATTCGCTTGAGCCAGTTCAAGCGCTCTTTCAGCATCCGTAAAGGCCGTGGTCAAATCACCCAGAAGGATCAACACGTTGCCCCGCGAAAGGTAGAGATGTACGGCCGTTTCCCACAACCCCTCATCTGCCAATGCCTGCAAATGTCTTTCCGCCAGCGTGTACAAATCGATCGCTTCCCGGTTGGCAAAGATGTTGCGCGCTTCGTCGGCGGCCAGGATGGCGTATTGCAGCGCCTCCTGGTGGTTGTCAGCCCGGCTGTAGTGGTAGGCTAGCAGCGAGTGCAGCGGTTTGAGATTGTGCTGATACTTGTGCGCCAGCCAGCTGGCTACGGCCGCATGCAGCTGCTGCCGCCGGGCATAGGGCAGGCTTTCGTAAGCCACCTCATGTGTCAGAGCATGTTGGAACAGGTAAATCCACTCAGGATCGGCCGTGACCAGGTGCGTCATTTCCGCTTCGGACAGGTCAGTCAGCAGGCGCAGCACCGTCTGCTGCAGCGGTGCCTGGGCGATCACCTGCAGCGGCTCGGCGGAAAACTGGCGGCCGATCACTGAGGCCACCTGGAGCAGGTCACGCCCGGCGGGCGGCAGGCGATCCAGGCGAGCCAACAGCAGGCCGTGAATGGTGTCCGGCACCTGCATGCGGGCCAATTCCGCCTCATCCACGTAGACACGGCCGTTTACCCGCAGCACCCCCGCCCCCATCATCACGTTCAGCGCCTCTTCCAAAAACAGCGGATTCACCGGGCTGTCGCGCCCTTCCCGATCACGCATCCCCAGATGCTGCTCCACCGCCTGCGGCAGTTCAGCCGTGCCCACTAGCTGGCTCAGCATCTGCCGGGCAGAGGCAGGCGACAAATCGGCCAGCGGAATGGGGATGCACGACGGCCGTTCCATCGTGGCAATCTCCACCCGTTCCCGCGAGCGAAACGTGAAAGCCAGGAAAAATGCCGCGCCGTCCAGGTGGCTGCTCAACTCGTCCAGCAGCGCCAGCGACGCCTGGTCGGCCCACTGCAACCCTTCCAGCACAACGAGCAGGGGCTGCTGCACCGCAATGGCCAGGCAGCAGCGCCGCACCAGCGAAAAGAGCCGAACCTGCCGCGCTTCGGCCGTCAGGTCGCGTAAGGTCGCGGCTTGTGGCATCGGCAAACCGAGCAGTTCGCGCCACAACCCGATATCGTCGCCCACGTCGGGTATCAGCGCATGGGTTTTCATGATAACGGCGGCAATTTGCTGGGTGACTGGCATGCCCGTGGCCAGGTCAAAATATTCGCGCCAGACGTCGCGCCAGGGACTGTAGGGCGAATCCTGCGTGTGCGGGTAACAGACGCCAATCAGCCCCAGTCCGTCGTGCGCCAGCCAATGACGCACCCCGGTGGCCAGCAGGCGGGACTTACCTACGCCGGTGCCGCCGTACACAGCCGCTGCCCCGCCCACACCGCGCAGCGCCGCATCCATGCCGCCCAGCAGCAAATCCAGCTCTTCTTCGCGCCCGACCAACGGCCGTTCCCAGCGGTCAATGTACGCTTTCATCAAGGTTGTCACGGCCCGATCGCGCTGGACTAAGTGGGGAGTAACGGCCGTTTGCTTACCCTTGAGATGAATCGTCGGCAGTGGTTCACACTCAATCACCTGGCGGGTACGCTCGGCGGTGCTCTGATCGGTCCAGATTGCGCCAGGCTCACACACCTGCATCAGCCGGGCAGACAGGTTCACGATGTCGCCCACCACCGTGTACTCAAGCCGCG
>CAUJGI010000076.1 GCA_963169155.1 Chloroflexota bacterium | reverse complement strand
GTGGGTGGGATTCGCGCCATCGGCCTCCATGCGCCAGATTTGCATGAGGCCGCTGCGCACAGAGTTGAACCAGATATGTTCGCCGGAGGGAGAATATTCTGGACCATCATCCAGGCCAGGTTCGTTGGTGAGCTGGGTTTCCGGCCCACCATTCACGGAAATGGTGTAGATGTCGTACTGGCCGCCACGCTCGGCGCAATATGCCAGCCGCTGGCCATCGGGCGACCAGCCGTGCAGGTAGCTGGGGGCTTTGTCGGTGATTAACCGGGGCGTGCCGCCTGTCAGGGGTAAACTGTAAATGCGCGATTGGGCATCTTCGTTGGTGTGGTGGCTGATGGCCAGCTGCCTGTTGTCTGGCGAGAGCACATGGTCATTGTTGCAGTCGGTGGCAAAGCCGGTGTCGATCATTTCAATTTTGCCGGTGGTCAATTCATA
The DNA here is from genome assembly GCA_963169155.1 of Chloroflexota bacterium. Lineage (GTDB taxonomy): Bacteria > Chloroflexota > Anaerolineae > Promineifilales > Promineifilaceae > Leptofilum. The sequence continues at coordinate 2,699 of CAUJGI010000076.1, read as the reverse complement.
GCTGAACATGCGCCCACCGCTGTTGTAGATGAGATAACGGCCGTTGCTGGTCCAATTCGGCGCTTCGATCACGGTGTCAAACTCTTGCAGTACAGTTCGCTCGCCCGTGTGCACATCAACCGTTTCCAAAATGCTGTGGGTGTCGCGCTGGGCAACCCAGCTTTGTAATGTTTCGATATCCATTTGGTGGGTCTCCGATTTATTATTTCAGTTCGTTGAGGGGAACGGCCGACCCGTTCAACAGCCCGGCAAACAGCGCCTGGTAATCGCCCAGGTGGTTCAAGGCCCAGCTACTCTTTCGCGTCTACGTAACTGTACGATCCATTGGGAAAGCAGCCAATGTGGTAGGGAAGATTCACGCCCATGTCGGACAGCGTCTATTGAAAGACCTTCCGATACCACGAGGCAAATTTGGGTAATGATTTTGTTTTCTGTCACTTTATATGCTCCGCCTTCAATCAGATGATCGCTTTGTCCACAACTTCGACATCTATGGAAACTTCAGGGATGGTGAGGATTAAAGCGGTAGAGAGTACCATCGCGATGGCGCCAACCAGAAAAACCAGTTTCAGGCCGCCTTCCAGGTCTGTGGCGCTGTTTTGTGCCAGTCCCAGGATGGATGGCGCGACGGCCAACCCGACCATCTGAAAGAAAAAGATAGCGCCGACGGCCACGCCCAACAAGCGCCGGGGCACGGCGAATTGGGCCACCAGGGTGTTGATCGTAGGAATTGCGCCGAGGCCAAACCCGGCAACGGCCGTAACCAGCACAAACAGCCAGATGGGCGTAACGGCCGTAAACCGCCACATGGCAAACAAAGTCAGCGTGACGATCAAATAACCGACGTTAAACATCCATTTGTATTTGCCCGTTCGCGCCAGCAAAAAACCGGCCGGAATGCCCATGAAGGCGACGATCATTGTGAACGGCGTCTGCATCGAGCCGCTGACGGTTGGGCTGACACCCATCACCTCCTGCACAAAAATCGGGGAGTAGGCCACGATACCCAGCAGGCCAAAGAAGGAGAGCAGGCTTGCCCCGGCGGCGGTGATAAACGTGCGGTTGAACAGCACTTGTGGATCCAGGATGGGGGCTTCGGCTTTCTTTTCGATGGCGATGAAGCCCCACCAGGCGACGATGGAGATGACCAGCAGCGCCGCCCCTGCGCCTATTCTGTGGGGCTGCCCCACCCAGGAAAAACCGAAGATAAGCGTAGTGGCAGCAATGATCATCACGGCCGTTCCGCCAATATCCACTTTCGGCTTTGCCTGAGCCCCATTTTTGGGAAAAGCGGTGGCAACCAGACCCGCCGCGATGAGCAGCAGCGGCAGCGCGCCCCAGTACAAGCCTCGCCAGCCTATCGCGCTTTCGGCGATCACCCCGCCCAACACAGGCCCAAATGTGGCGGCGATGCCCGTGGGCAAATTGAGCAGCCCGGTCCATTTGGCCCGCTCGGCCGATGAAAACAGGTCGCCAATCACCGAGAAGCACAGCGGCACACTGGGAAAATGGCCGATGCTCATGAAGGTGGCAGCGGTGACCAGCAGGGCCATCGATTTCACCTGGGTGGTCAGCGCCAGACCAACCCCGAAAATAATCATCGAGGTGAGGAGGATGGCGCGACGGCCGTATACATCGGACAGCTTGCCAAAAAGCAAAGTGGAGGCCGAGCCAGCGAGGGCAGGTAGGGCAATCAACCAGGGAAACAGCACCATGCCGTCAAGTTCCGCAATCATTTGCGGCTGGGCGATGTTTCTGGCGTTAATGAATAGAAAACTGACAAACTGCGTGATGAAAACGGCCGTTACGCTAAAAGCAACCTTGCGTTTCGCTACCATGCTCGGGTCAATGGAGACAATTTTTACTTGGGCCATAGATTTTTTTCTGTTTTCCGCCCTTTTTTGAAGAGTGCTGAGCGAAAGAAATGTCACGCAAAGTCGCAGTGGAAAGAAGGGAATGGTCTGGCAGCTTTGCGTGACAGAAGTATTTTAGAAATCAGCCGCGGCGGGAATGATTTCTTTGGCAAAAATTTCCAGCGGCGTGATTTTGTACACATCCGGCATGTTGAAGATGGCGTGGGTGAAGCCCATCGCAGAGAGTTCTTGAAGACGCTTGATGGTGCTGTCGACCGTATCCTTCTCAGAAAGGTGCACGGTGCCGAGCGATGTTTTCTCGATGCTGTCGTAGTCGCGCCCCAGTGTCTGGCAATGGGCTTTGAGCGTGTCCAGCGCTTTTTGCATATTTTCTGTACCCGCCCCTTCAAAGAAATTGCAGGCGTCGGCATATTGGGCCACCATGCGCAGCGTTTTCTGCGGGCCCATCCCGCCAATCATGATGCGCGGATGCGGGGTTGAGAGCGGGCGCGGGTTGTTGGTAATCGCTGGCGCGACAAAATGTTTGCCCGCAAAAGAGGTCTCGTCGCTGGCCCAAAGTGCTTTGGCCAGTTTTAGATTGTCTTCTAGCTGCTCAAACCGTTCCGATGTGGCTGGGTAGGGAATGCCAAAGCCTTTGGCTTCGTCTTCGTACCAGGCTGCGCCAATGCCCAGGTAAGCACGACCGCCGGAGAGGATATCGAGCGTGTTGACCATTTTCAGCAGCACCGACGGATGGCGGTAAATCACGCCTGTGACCAGAACGCCGAGGAACGCTTTTTCCGTGAGACCGGCCAGATAGCCGAGCGTGGTGTAGCTTTCCAGCAT
>CAUJGI010000075.1 GCA_963169155.1 Chloroflexota bacterium | reverse complement strand
CCGCCTACGCGGGAATGACACATGAAAATCTCTTAGCTCTCTATGACCTCTGTGGCTCACTCTGGAGTTTGTATGTCACTGAAAATTTACAATGTGCTCACCCGTGAGAAAGAACAGTTTGTGCCGCTGCAAGACGGCCGTGTCAACATCTACGTCTGCGGCCCCACCGTGTACGACCATTCCCACATCGGCCACGCCAAAACGTACGTCGGTTTCGATGTGGTTGTGCGCTACCTGCGTTACAGCGGCTATAAAGTGCTCTACGTGCAAAACATCACCGACGTGGGCCACATGTTGGCTACCGGCGAAGACCGCATCCTGCGCAAAGCAGAGCAAATGTCCGCCCTGCCCATGCAGGTGGTGGAAACATACATGCGCGGCTACTTTGCCGACATGGACGCCCTCGGCGTGCAGCGGCCAGACATCAGCCCACGCGCCAGCGGCCACATCCCCGAACAAATTGCCATGATCCAGGAGCTCATCGACAAGGGCCACGCCTACGAGGTAGACGGCTCCGTCTATTTTGACGTGGTCTCTTACCCGGAGTATGGCAAGCTAAGCGGCCGTATCATCGAGGAGCAGGAAGAAGGCTCGCGGGAAGCGGTGCGCAGCGAAAAGCGCCATCCGGCCGACTTTGCCCTGTGGAAAAAAGCCGAACCGGAGCACATTTTGCGCTGGCCCAGCCCGTGGGGCGAAGGCTTCCCCGGCTGGCACGTCGAATGCTCGGCGATGGCCAACAAATATCTTGGCCCCACCTTCGACATTCACGGCGGCGGCATCGACAACATTTTTCCGCACAATGAGTGTGAAATTGCCCAAAGCGAAGCGGCGCACGGCCAGACGTTTGCCCGCACCTGGATGCTCACCGGCTCGCTGACGCTGGACGGCGTGAAGATGAGCAAAAGCCTGGGCAACACGCTCACGGTCAAAGATGCCTTGGAGCGGTGGCGGCCGGAAGCGATTCGCGCCTTCATTTTGTCCAGCCATTACAGCAACCCCATCGACTTTTCCGATGAGGCCATCGAAGCGGCCACGAAGGGGTGGCAGCGGCTGTGGGGGGCGGTGACCTTGGTACGGGAACAGATGAGAACGGCCGTTCCTGGCGAAATATCTACCCAGGTTCAAGAACTCATCGCCAAAACCAAAGCCGCCTTCATCGACAAAATGAACGACGACTTCAACGCCCCTGCCGCCCTGGCCATCCTGCAAGATTACACCCGTCAGGTCAACAGCCTGGTCAACGAGCAAGGGCCGCAGTCGCAGGAATCCCTCGCCGCGCTGGACGGTCTGTACCGCGAGCTGGGCGGCGATGTTTTGGGCATCATCCCCAGCGAAACGGTGCAAGACAGCGACGCCGAGCGGGAAGCCGGACTGATCCGCCTGCTGATCGAACTGCGCGCCCAGGCCCGCGCCAACAAAGATTGGGCCACCGGCGACAAAATCCGCAACCAGCTGCGCGAGCTGGGCGTGGTTTTGGAAGATCGGGCGGACGGCACGATCTGGAAGCTGGGATAAACGGTAATCCGTAAACGGTGAACGGTAATCGGTAAAACACGGATTACCAATAACCGATTACCGATTACCGACAACGGACTACCGATGACCGAAATCCTCATTCGCCGCAACACCGTTTTAGAAGCCCTGCGCGGCAGCCGCCGGGAGATTTTTTCGCTGTGGCTGCAGGACGGGCTGGACAAAAAGCTGGCCCAGCCGGTGCGCGAGGCGGCGCAAAAGCGGGGCGTGCGCATCCAGACGGCCGATAAACAAAAAATCGGCCGTCTGGCCAAAGACCACAGCCACCAGGGCATGGCGCTGGAGGTGGGGCCTTACGTCTACAGCGAGGTAGATGAGATCCTGGGCTTGGCGGAACAGCGCGGCGAAAAGCCGTTTCTGCTGCTGCTTGATCTGCTGCACGGGCCGCAAAACATTGGTGCCCTGCTGCGTACGGCCGAAATTTGCGGCGTGCATGGCGTTATTGTGCAAGACCGCCGCGCTCCAGAGATTACCCCCGCCGTGGTGCAATATTCCGCCGGTGCCGCCGAACATTTGCTAGTGGCCCAAGTCACCAATCTGGTGGCCACCATGCGCCAGCTGCAACAAAACAATGTCTGGCTGGTGGGCATGGACTTAGCTGAGGATGCTCAATCGCTGGGTGAGGTCGATTTAAACATGCCGCTGGGCATTGTGGTGGGGCATGAGGGGCAGGGGATGCGCCGCCTAGTGCGCGAAACCTGCGACATCCGCCTGATGCTGCCACAAAAGGGAAGGGTGGAATCGTTGAATGCGGCCGTTGCGGGTTCCATCCTCATTTACCAGGCGTGGCAGGCGAGAGGATTTGCTTAAAGGGCCAAAACCAGTCGTAAGCCAGATTCTACTTGGGCAAATTGTTTAGCGCTGAGGGAAGATACTTTTTCTGTCAGCGCCCGCTTGTTTACCGTGATTATTTGCGAAACATTCACCACCGAATCTTTCGGCAAGCCGCTTTCCGTTGCGGGCAAAAAAATGTTGCCTGGTGCCGCTAAAAGGTTCAGATTGGAGCTGATAGCGGCCACAACGACCGTTTGAATCTGGCTGACGTTGAAGAAGTCCGACTGGATCACAAGAACAGGCCGCCGAAACCCAGGTATGGACCCGGTTGGCTCTGGCAAGCTGGCCCACCAAATTTCCCCTCGTTCCATTACCATTCGTCCAGAGTTAACGCTTGTTCTTGCAGCTGCTGTAAATCGGCCTCAAGTTCGGATGGCTCCTGCCCATAAATCTTATTGAGCGCCTCGATAATTTGCTCACCACGATGCTCTTCGACAAAAGCAGCAACTGCTTTTGCGTACAGTTCACTGCGTGAAACGCCTAAACGTTTCGCGAGGCCCTCAGCTTCCTCAAAAATTGGGTCAGGGATTGAAATTGCTGTCTTCATGCCAAAAGTATAACTCGGGTATAACCGTTGTCAACTGTTAAACGGCCGTTCCCCTTTCCGTCTTTACCTCTGATTTCACCGCCAGCTTTGCCTCCCGCCACAGCCCCACGCGAAACTGGAGCAGTTCTTTGAAGGCGCGGGCAATAACACGCAGGTTGGCCCCGGTGGGATTGCCCGCCACGCGAGGGCGATGCCCCCCAATGGGCACTTCGGCAATTTTGAAGCCCGCCTGCCTGGCGCGCACCAAAAATTCGGCGCTGAAGGTAGCACCGCCGGAAGTGATATCATCTTTTAGCCGGTCAATGACAGTGCGGCGCATGAGCTTGAAGGCGCAGTCGATGTCGCGGGCGGTGTAGCCGAAGAGCAGCGTTACCAACCAGCTCCACCCTTTGCCATTGAGACGACGCATAAACGGATCGCGGCGCGGGGCGCGATAACCCACCACCAGATCGGCCGTTTCGATTTTGTCCAGCAGCTTCTCAATCTCGGCCAGGTCAAACTGGCGGTCGGCGTCGGTGAAGAAGACCAGTTCCTTGGTGGCGTGGGTGAGTCCGGTAAGAACGGCCGTGCCATACCCCCTATTCACCTCATGCTGCACCAGCTTCAGTTCAGGATGTTGGGCGGCCAGATTTTGGGTGACAACGGCCGTATCGTCCCGGCTGCCATCGTCCACCACAACGATCTCAAACTCA
>CAUJGI010000074.1 GCA_963169155.1 Chloroflexota bacterium | reverse complement strand
GCCACCGTGATCCAACGAAAAACGTTGACTCCACTGCGCTGTCTGCGCTGCTGACGCCGGACGCGCCATTTTACAACTCGGGCTGGTTTGGGCATTTTCAGTGAAAAGTGATAAGTGAAAAGTAAAAAGTGAAATTAAATTCGATTACCGATAACCGATGACTGATTACCGATTACCGACCACCGGATTGTCGCAGCATTGCCGGGGTGGAGCAAGCGGTGACCGCCTATTCTGAGCAACGATTTAGGCAGGATTGCGTAACTTGTTGAGAAATGAGAGGGCAAGGGATAAAATTGAATTCGCTGACCTGCCGATTCTTCAACCATAATCCATTTATTCCGGCAGTTAACAGCTGTTCAGGTAAGCTGGCGACGGCCTGAATAAAATTTCCGCGAAGAGGAGAAATCAATGATTGGTCAATCCACGTTAAAAAGACCGGGCCTGATCCCGGAGATGTTGTGGGATGTGGCACATTACAAGGAGGTTGGGCTTTATTTCTATCTAGAAGCGACCCAGGAAATTCTGCCAAACGGCCGTGTGAATGTCGAGAACCACGGCGAAATGATTATGCTGGGGAGCTATTCCTACCTGGGCCTGATTGGGCATCCAGAGATCAACGCCGCGGCAAAAGCGGCCGTTGACCACTACGGCACCGGCACCCACGGGGTGCGCCTGCTGGCCGGTTCGCTAAAGCTGCATAACGAGCTGGAAACGCGTATTGCTGCTTTCAAACAAACCGATGCCGCCATCACTTTTTCCAGCGGCTACGTGACGAACCTGGCGACCATTTCCAGCCTGCTGCGCAAGGGCGATACCGTCATTTGCGACAAGCTTAATCACGCCAGCATCGTCGATGGCTGCCTGCTGGCCATGGCCAAATTTAGCCGGTTCCGTCACAACGACATGGATCATCTGGAAAGACGGTTGCTGGAAGCGGGGGACGACGGCCGTAAACTGGTGATCGCCGACGCCGTGTTCAGCATGGACGGCGACATCATCAACCTGCCAGAAATGGTGCGCCTGTGTCGGAAGCACGGCGCTTACCTCATGGTTGACGAGGCCCACTCAATCGGCGTGTTGGGGGAAGGCGGGCACGGCATCGAAGAGCATTTTGGCATGCCGCCGGACAGTATCGACATTAAAATGGGCACCCTCAGCAAGGCGATTCCCAGCGCTGGTGGTTACGTGGCCGGGAATCACGAACTGATTCAGTTCCTGAAGCACGAAGCGCGTGCTTTTATCTTCTCGGCCGCCGTGCCGCCCGCTTCGGCGGGTGCGGCTAAAGCCGCTTTCGACGTGATTGAAGCGGAGCCGTGGCGGGTGAAAAAGCTGCAAGAAAATTACGACCACTTTGCCGGGCGGCTGCGTGAGGCCGGGTTTGATCTGCTCTACACCGAGACAGCCATCGTGCCGGTGGTGTGCGGCACCACTGAGCGGGCGGCCATGCTGGCCAAATTCTGCCAGGATCGCGGCATTTTTGTGCAGGCGGTTGTTGCTCCTGTTGTGCCTGAAGGGCAGGCCCGGCTGCGCGCCTGCGTCTCCGCCGCCCATCAGCTGGCCGATATTGATTACTGCGCCGACACGATTATTGAAGGCGGTCGGGCGCTGGGCATCATTCAGTAGTTAGTAATTGAGTAATTGGTAATTGAGTAATTACTCAATTACCAATTCCCAATTCCCCAATTTCCCCTGATGAGTCGTTTAAACGGCCGTCTCACCCTCGCCGCCGTTGGCAAAATCAAAAACAAGGCGTGGCTGGCGGCGCAGGAAGATTATGTCAAGCGGCTGGGGCATTACACCACGCTGGATCTGATTGAAGTGAAGGATGTGGTGGGCCGCAGCGTCCCGGATGTGATGGCCATGGCGCGGGAAGGGGAGCAGCTGCTCCAGGCCGCCGTCGACAGCACCCGCCTCGTCGCCCTGACGCCCACCGGCAAGCTGCGCACCAGTCCCGATCTGGCGGTCTGGCTGCAAAACCGGGTGGAGGTGTACGGCCGTATCGCCTTCCTCATCGGTGGTCCGCTGGGTTTTGCCGACGACGTCCTGGCCGCCTGCCACGAACAGATTTCCCTCTCCCCGCTCACCTTCACCCACGAACTGGCCCGCGTTTTGCTGCTGGAACAGCTCTACCGCGCCTGCACCATTCTGGCGGGCGAGCAATACCACAAGTGACGGTTATCGGTAATCCGTAAACCGATTACCGATTACGGTTCACCGACCACCGATCACCACCACATACTCCCCCCGTGGTTCTTCATTTTCAAAATGGGCGATCAGCTCCGAGAGGCGGGCGCGTTGGACCGATTCGAATAATTTGGTGAGCTCGTTGCAAACGGCCGTTTCCCGATCCCCATAAACTTCCAGCGCATCCTGCAAAAAGGCTTTCAGCCGATAAGGGCTCTCATAAAAAACCAGCGTGTGCGGCGATTCGGCATCGACGGCCATAAAACGCTGCCGCTTACCGCTTTTGCGCGGCGGAAAGCCGCGAAAGGTGAAGGCATGGGCGGGCAGCCCAGACAGCACCAGGGCCATCACCAGCGCCGTCGGGCCGGGAATCATCGTCACCGGCAAATTTTCGGCAATGGCCCGCTGTACCACCGAGTAGCCAGGGTCAGAAATGCCCGGCGTGCCCGCATCCGTCACCACCGCCACCGATTTGCCCTCTTGCAGCAGGCTGATGATTTTTTGCCCCGCCTTGGCTTCGTTGTGCTCGTGGAAGGAGAGCTGCGGCTTGCTGATCTCAAAATGCTTGAGCAGCAGACCGGTCTTTCGTGTATCTTCGCTGGCAACCACATCCACCTGGCGCAGCGTTTCCAACGCCCGGAGGGTGATGTCGCCAAGGTTACCGATGGGGGTGGCTACGAGATAAAGCATTTATACTCCCGTTCGTTAACTCGTTCCACGCTCGGCGTGGAATGAAAGAGGCCGACGCTCCGCGTCGTATGGAACGCAGAGCGTTCCGAATGGCATTCCCACGTAGAACGTGGGAACGAAGTTAGATTATGTCTAGTTCATGCAAAACCAGGGCTGTGGTCACCAGTGCGGTCGTTTCTGCCCTGAGTATACGTTTGCCAAGGGTAATGGCCTGTAAGCCCGCGGCTTGCGCCGCTGCCACTTCTTCGG
>CAUJGI010000073.1 GCA_963169155.1 Chloroflexota bacterium | reverse complement strand
ATGATGACGCTCATCAGGGTTTCAATCAGGAGATTGATAAACTGGCGCAGATAGGCGCCTAAAAACGCCTGGGTATAAATGAAAAAGGCAAACACCATGGCAATGGGCACCCCGGTGTAAAGAAACATGGCCACACTGGTGAGGGCCAGACGCAGGAAATGCTCAGCCACGGCCGTGGGTATGGCAACGAGGGAAAAAAACAGCCGTTCAATCCCGTCGTTAGCCAATGCTTTAGCCAGCTCCTGGTCGGCTTCATCGCTTAAGTCAAGGCTGGAAGGATCGCCAAAGGGAAAGTAGGTGGCTTCAAAATCGACAGGAAACTCGCTGCTGTCCAGCTCATCAATGTTGGCCACCAGCATAAAGGAAGCCACCAGATCAAAGCTGCCAATCACGCCGTCGCTGTTAACGTCGGGAATGGCATCGGGCAGACCGGCATCAGTGCCGTCCATGCCGCTGTCGAAAATATTGCCGGAGGCGCCGTCGAGCAGCGCCTGATCAATGCCAGCGTTGAGGGAGATACGAACATCTTCCATCATGCCTATCACAACAATCGGCGAAGAGAAGAAAAAGAAGGCAATGAGGCCATAGAAAAACAGTTTGCTGGGATCTACCCAGCGGTTGGTGGGCACAACGTTGTTAAGCAGATACCAAAATCCGAGCGCGGTGAGGGCGAGAATAAACATGCCGCCCAAAGGAGCCGACAGGGCATTAACCAGCAGCTCCACCAGGTAGCCAACATTCTCCGTCAGCCAGCTGTTGATACTTTCGGCAATGATGGCGATAGAAATCGCCGCCCGGTTAATGGCCCAAAGAATCTGGGCAAAGGCGTATTGAATAAAGTAAATAGCCTCGGCAAATAGCCGTCCAGGATCAATCACGTGTCTGTCCTCCTTTAGGATATTGGTGACCCAACCGATTCCTGACCTGCTCAAGGTGGGTGAATAGATAAAGTGCCAGACCGATACATAAGCCGCCTGCAGCATAGAAAAGAAGATGCCAATGGTTTTTTGCGGCGGCAGCCGGCGTCTCCGGTGCGGCGGTTGGTGTTGGTAATGTGGCTGGCTTAGGCACCGCTTCTACCCCTGACGGCGATGTGGGCAACACACCACCCTGGAGCATCTGCCCGGTAGGGAGTATGGGCTGCGGCACGGCCGCTTCCGGGGCGGCATCAAAGTAGGCGCGACCGTCATGGTGAAAGGTAATATGGTAGGTAATGGGCGCCTCCCCTACGGTAATGCCCAGGCCACTTAAGCCACCTTCAGCCAGGGCCAGAGCGGAAATCTCATCCAGCGGCCGGTCAAAATGCAGCTGATAAAGGCCGGGCGTCACCTCCCAGGCACACCGCCCGGCACGGTCGGTGCGACAGGACGGCAGGGGCGGATCGGCATCGGGCAGCCGCTGCAGAACAACCGGCTCGTTAGAAACGGCCGATCCGTCACTGAAACGGAGTTGAACGGTCAGGGAAACGGACTCTGCCCCCTGCGCCAGCGTTGTTTGCGGCACGGCTGCTCCTCCGGGAAGCCAACAACAGCCCAACAAAACCCACAGCCGAAACAGTCGGCGCCAGTTGTCCCACCGAATGCAAACGCGTCGATGACAGTATGGCCTTTTCATCAATACTTCTCCTCACTGCGCCAGCGGGGCTGGCCGTTCATGTTGCGCGTCACGCGGCGAATATACTTGGGGCGCCGTGGGTAAAAGATGATGCTGAGGATCAAACTCAGGCAAAAAACGAGAAACGCTTCTAACATAATCCTTCTCCCTTCCTTGCCTGATACCAGGCAATAAGCTCCATGAGACCGCCGCCCGTCTCCTCACTAAAGGAGTACCAGCCGCGCCCATTGGCCGTGACCAGCAGCCCACCGTGCCCCAGAAAACGAACATCGCCGTTGCCTTCTACCTGCTCGGCCGCCCCGATAAAGCGGCGGGCAAACGACAGACAGTTGTCGACCCCGCGCAGCGCGCCGGAAAAATGAGCCGGAGGCGTTGTGCCATGCCGCCGGGCCCTGGTGGGGCGTTGGTCAAAGCGGCGGGCCAGGGCAAGCAGCTGGTGATAGGCCGCTGCGGTCAGGTGCGGGATATTGGTGTAGGTCGCCTGGCTGTAGAAGACATAGCGACGTCCGGATGGATGATGGCTGCCTGCCGTCACCACTTGCCGCCCCTCTCCCAACGTTTCGATGAACTTAAACAGCCGCATACGGCCGTAAACGGAAGAGCTGGCCCGCCCGTACTTTCCCGCCAGGGTGCAGCTGGGATACGCCTCTTCGGTATAAAAGTAGACGTGGTAGCCTCGACCGCTGCTCACCACAACAGGTGGCTGGGCAATGAGCCGTGCCGCCTGAGAAAACCAGGCCGGAAAGATGCGATCCGCTTCTTCATCAAAGTCGAAGACAAGCAGCGACCGTCCATCCCGCTGCCGACCACAGCGAATGCCAATGTTGTGCCGACTGGGCCAGCGGCTTACATCGACCGGGGAATAAACGGCCGTTTGCCAACTCGGCAGGCACGGCCGCTTTAAATCATCACCGCTGCGACCCAGCAGCACCGGGTGCAGTCCCAGGTGAATCAGGTGTCTTGCTTTTTTACTCGCCATTACATCCTCCTAAGGGTTTGGTCCAGGCCCAGCCCAGAGAGCCGGGTCTACCAGGTTGCCGTTTTGATACACAATCCAGTGCAGGTGGGGGCCGGTTGAGCAGCCGGTGCTGCCCATCTCGGCAACAATTTGTCCTGCCTCGACGCTGCCTGAGATGTTCAGGAAGCCGCTTAGATGGCCAAAATAGTGAGCGGTGGACACACCGGAAAGAGCGTCACCGTTGATCCGCTGGTAGTTGCCCAACCCTTCGTGCGGCGGCTGCGAACCGGGAATGGTGGAACAATCCGGGCCGGTGCTGTTGGGTCCGGCATACACCATCGTGCCCGCGACCGGCGACCAGATGAGCGTGCCCTGGGCATTGGCGATGTCCACCCCGTTGTGAAACCACTGGCGCTCCGGCGGGCAGCCAAAGCCCGTACCGTCGATGCCGGTATAGAGCTCATGACAGCCAAAGCCGCGGGTCACATAGCCGGTCGTGGGCCAACCGCCACCCTCGCCTACAGGAACGCCACCGGCATATGTGCCGCCATCATCGAGCACAATGGGGGTGGGCGGCGGTGGCTGAAAGGCGTCGTTGAATGGCCCCAACGGGTCATCCTCCAGGTAGAACCAGACGGGCAGCCCACCGGCCACGGGTCGGCTCCAATTGGTGATGAGGCCCAGCTCGGGCACGTCGCCAGTAGGAACAACGAAGCCAAGCATGAACTCTCGCTGGCCATCAGGCGGTATCGGCACCAGCTGCTGCGTCGCGTAAGCGGGCAGGCTGCGGGCCAGAAGCGGTTCATTTTGCGGCACCCAACGTCCCGTCAACAAGGCTCCATCCTGCTGTATCCGGCGGATGAAGAAGAGGTCGGCAACGGGCACAATCTGTTCCGCATCGGTGTAGTTGGTCACCCGGATGGAGATAAAGTGGTAGGTTGCGACATCGTTATTGGGGCTGGCCTGGGTCTCGTGGCCGGTGA
>CAUJGI010000072.1 GCA_963169155.1 Chloroflexota bacterium | reverse complement strand
CCCGGAGGAGGTAAACACCACCCGTCCTACCTCAGCCCGCAAACACGCCTCCAGCAAATGAATCGTGGGCACAAGGTTAGCCAACACGTCGGCCGCCGGATCGCGGTTGGCCACCTCATGGATGGCCGTGGTGGTCCACAGCAGGTGGAAGACCACATCCTGCCCAGCCACAGCTTCAGCCAGGAGCGATTCTTGAGTCAGGTCCCCGCGCAAAAAGCGCGCTGCCGGAGTCATTGGGCCGTAACGCGGCTGCTCATACTTGTGCAGCACCGTCACCTCCCAGCCGCTCGCCACCAGCGCACCGACCAGGTGAGCACCGATAAAGCCGTTGCCGCCGACTACCAACGCCCGGCTCATGCCACACCTGCCGGGTCGGGAGTAGGTAAAAAAGCGCGCATCTTGTCTACGATGGTTTGGGCATAGGATTCGATGCTGGGCAAATTGCTGCCCGCCTGGAGCCGCTGGATCAGTTCAGGCTGATCGATTAATCGCTGCATTGCCTGGCGCAGCGCGGCCACGTCCTCACGCGGAAAGAGCAGGCCATTGCGATTGTGCTCTACAATGCCGCTGACTCCGCCAATATCGCTGGCCAGGACGGGCGTATTGGACTGAAGGGCGTCGAGCAAAATGAGCGGGCTGTTTTCATGCCAGGTGGAGGGCAGCAGGAAGATGTCGGCGTCGGCGAAGGCGCGGGCCAGTTCCGTGGGCGGAATAAGCCCGGCAAAGTGAATCCGGGGGTTGGCATCGATCATCTGCTGCAGGGTGGCAAAATAGGCGTCGTGACCGTCGGGTGCGCCGTAAATCGTAAGTGTCGCTCCAGCGGGGTTGGGCAGGCTGTTAAACGCCTCCAGCACCAGGTGCAGCCCTTTATACGGCTGGAACCGCCCCAAAAACATAAAACGCACGTGGTTGGATTCGGTTTTGGTGAGGCTGGCCAGCGGGTTGTCGGTATCGACGCCGAAGGGCAAAAAGTGGACCTGTTCGGCGGTAAAGCCATTGTTGACAAACGTTTTTTCGGTAAAGCGGGTGGGCACCAGGACAAGATCGATTTGGTGGCGCAACGGCCGTATCCTGTCCAATCGTTGTTTCATGGTAGCGGCGTGGTGGAGAAACGGCCGTGCCACCCCCAGCGGATGCGGCAGGCGGTAACCCTTCTCAGCCCAATTCACCACCCTTGGCTCGGGCAGCTTCTCTAAAACGGCCGACATCAGCTTGCCCAATGGCCGATGCGAAATAAAACAGCTGGCGCACGTCTGGATCGATTCGCCGACTTCGCAGGTGCGGTTGTCCCAGCGCATGAAGGTGCCCCAGCGGCACACCGGCACAAAGTCGGTGGCCACATGCGCCACGGGAATGCCCAGCGACCTGGCCGCCTCTACCGTAGCCAGGGTCAGCATGTAAAAATTCAAAATGATGACAAAATCGGGCTGCTCTTCCGCCAAAATCTGGTGCGTCACGCGCCCCATCTCGGGATTGTAAACCGTGTCAAACGTCTCCTTGGGCAGCGCGTCAAAAGCAAACAAAATGCGCCACACCCGGGTGCCGTCATGGTGCACATCCGCCTGCACCACCGGCTGGCTGCCTTCGCCGGAGGAGTCAAACGCCAGGTAAACCACCTCATGCCCCAGCCGCCGCAAGGCACGCCCCAGGCGGTCGGTATACACATCCACGCCACCAATGAGCGGTGGTTTGATTTTGTGGGTTAGCAGGGCAATTTTCATAAGCCAAACTCTTTCCTGGAGAGTGAGTTAGGGGGTAATCAGGTAATTGATTAATTGATTCTAAAATTACCCAATTACCTTCTTCATGCGGCGTGCAGCGTCAGCTCATCATACAGCGCCTCACACGCGCTCATGATGGCCGGGCGCAGCGGTGGCGGATCGTTTTTGTTGATGGAACGGGCATGTACACCCTCCACCATCTTTTCTTCAAATTCAGCCCCGAGGAAGGCGATGACCTTTTCAAACTGCTCACGCGGCTGCGTTACCAGCGTCTCGTAGCGAATCAAAATGGTGCGCGGATCGGCATGCAGGCCCAAATCGTAGTACAGGCGGTTATAAAACAGCCAATACAGCGCCGCACCTTCTTCAGGCGATAAATCCTCCGCCCACAGCTCCCGAATCAGCACTTTGCTGGCTTCCGGGGGCGGGCAAACGGCAAATTCGGCAAACTCTTCCGTTATCCAGCCACGCACGTGGTTGATGCGGTTGTAGGTGCCAAACTTTTTCAGCGACGAGTTGATGACGTCGGTGTAGTGGCGGAAAGCAAAGATAGATTTAGAGCCAGGGAAGTGGTTCAGCAGATGCATCGTTTGCACAGTATCTAGAATGGGCTTAAACAGCGTAAAAGGTGCCGTGCTTTTTTCGACCAGCTCTTCGATCACGTCATAGCCGCGCAGGCGGTAGACATCAAACGCGGCGGGATGATCTTCGTTGTACAGTTCAATCTGCCACGACTTTTCCAGCTGCCAGATAAACATGGAGGTGCCCGAACGGCCGCATCCCACCAAAAAAATCGGTGCCGATACACCATCGGGATTACGCCGCCGTCGCTGCCACGTTTTGTTCAATTGATCCTGTTTGGCCTGCAGACGATGCTGAACCGACCGAATTTTTCCTTGCATTGCTTCATTGCCTCCGAGAGGTAGGGTTTATCGCCAGGCGGCGCCCAAAATTGCCACCGCCCAGCGGAGATACTGTTTTACAAATTGCGCATCCGGTACAGGCGGAACCCAAAGATGATTCCCACCAACAGCACCGTGGGAATCACCCCTAGCCAGATACCCAGCCCGGCATTGGGCGGCGCTTGCGGCACGGCCAGATCGGTCCCGGCAAAAGGTGGCGGGGTCGGCGTCACCGGTCCCTCTGGCGTGGCGGTAGAAAGTGGCGTGGCGGTGGGCGTCGCTGTAGGTAGGGGCAGCGGCGTAATCTCTGGCGCATCGTCCAGCTTGCGCCAGGTAACGTACAGCGGCCCGGTGGCTTCATCGGTGAAGGTGACCACCAGAATATTGCCGTTAAGTGTGGCAGCCCGGATGGAGTGGGCGTGGTAACGGCCTTCACGTCCCTCATCTGAATTGGTGGAGATAAAGTAAATTATCTGCGGCGTAGACCAGCCTGAATCGGTATTGGCCGGGTCCCAGACTGAGTGATACACACCCTGCGGCCAACGGATCTGGCCAAAAAAGTGCAGTCGGCCCAGGCTGTCCGTGGTGAAACCATCCCCCAGCGCCTGCCCCTGCAAGTTGCCCATCACCCGCTTGGTTTCGCTCCAGGTCACCCCGCGATCCAGCGAATAGCGATGTTCGCGCTGGGTGGTGCTGTTACCGGCATACACCATATGCACTGTGTCGCCCGCCACGGCCAGACCCGGATACGGTTGGCGCAGTTCGTCTTCCGTATCATCGGCCCGATCAACGGTAAAGGGCGTCGTCCAGGTTAACCCACCGTCGAAGGAATGGGTGTAACGAATCCAATCACCCACTGGATTCGACAAATCTGTGGCTGCGTAATACCAGGACGCGTGCAGGCCATCGTCTTTGTCTACCAGGAACTTAATAACGTTGGGCGAATCGTAGGTTGGAATGTCGGGGTCAATCCAGACAGAGCGCTCCCAGTTTCGCCCGCCATCTTCCGAGTGGGTGTAGTAGATACCGGGTTCACGGCCGTAGTAATTCACATACATCATGTGCAGCACGTTTTTACTATCGGCCACCAGCTTCATGCGGTAAGCCGAGTAGAAAAACGCAACAGGCGGTTCCCAGGCGCGGGCCGAGTATGCTTCCAGCGCCGGGGCACTGGTGTAGTAAACCGGGCCAGTTACCACTTCTGACCAGACCAGATGCAGCGTTCCAGCCGAGTCCAGCGTGGCCGCAAAGGAAACAATATCCCCATCTGGGGCAGTGATGTAGACGTCATTGGGCTGCGTCCAGTTAATGCCGTCGAAAGTGGAATATTGTATGGAGGTGATGCCATCCTCGGGGTTGGTTTCGCGCCAGAAAACGTGAATAAACCCATGGGGATCCGAAAGAATCTCAGTTTCGCTGGTGGCGCTTACCCCGCGAGTGGAGAGCAGCTGCGGATCTGTCCAAAGCTGCGTCTCAGTCTGGGCTTGGGCACCTGACACCACGCTGCCCCAGACAACAATCATCAACAGAAGTAAAGCTAGAAATGACTTTTTCATCGGGAACAATACCGTTTACCTTACATACAGTTCAGCCGAGCGAACCCAATCGACATACA
This sequence comes from Chloroflexota bacterium, assembly GCA_963169155.1. Lineage (GTDB taxonomy): Bacteria > Chloroflexota > Anaerolineae > Promineifilales > Promineifilaceae > Leptofilum. The sequence continues at coordinate 5,734 of CAUJGI010000072.1, read as the reverse complement.
AATAGAGCGTACTGGCCGCAAAAAGCAGCGATAACAACAGCCCACGCGCCGTTCCTTGGCCGACCTGCTGCAAGCCCAGGGCCGACAGCAAGGCAACGGCCGGAAAGGAAGGCAAAAAGTAGCGGTGGTCGGGTAAGGTGAGAAACAGCGGCAGCCACACACTGAGAAGCCACAGCAGCACCACCCAATCCACCGGGCGGCGGCAACTGATAATAAATAATCCGCCCAGGGCCAACAAGGGCAAATTGTACACCCCGAGGGCTGAAGGCAGGCGGTTGGTAACGGTTTCAAACAGGACACGACGGCCGTATTCATTGGTCAGCACCAGCCCGGCATATTCCCATACGGTGGCCAGCTGCTGCTGCAAAACGGCCACCCGGCTGGCAAACAACGCCAGACCAGCCCCAAGCCCCACGGCCGCCAGCAGCCCGACGCCAGCCAGACGCATGGTCTGCTGTTTCGTCCCGCGCACCGCCACGATGCCCACTACCAGCGGCAGGACAAACACCATCGTGTATTTGGTAAGCAAACCCGCCGCTGCCGCCAGCCCCACCAGGAGCCATCGATCCCAGGACGGCCGTTCCACCACCCGCAAGGTCAACCACACCGTCAGCGTAAAAAAGAAGGTGAGCGGCATTTCCACCATCGCCGCCGCGCCCAGGCGAAAGACCAGCGGGAAGCTAAACAGCAGCAGCGCGCCCAGCAGCGCCGTCTGCCGGTTGAACAGGCGGCGGCCAATGAGGTAGGTGAGCCAGCCGGTGCCGAGCGTGAAAACGGCCGTTACCAGCCGTCCCGCCAGCTGCGACGTACCCAGCAGGCGCATGGCGCTGCCGTAAATGATGGGCACCAGGGGCGGATGCTGCTTGCCCAGCCAGGGGCGGCGATCATAGTTTTCAAAGAGCGACAGCACGCCGTTGCGCGCCACCGAGTAAGAGGCGATTAAGTTACCCTCTTCGTCGAAGGTCCAGAGGCGCTGCTGGTGGGCAAAAATAAGGAGCGCTGCACCCAACAGCAGGCCCGCCAGCAGCAGCACGCGCGTTTCCGAGCGGGCCAGGCGGTCTTCGTCCAGCGGCAGCCAGGTGAGAGACCGTTCCGGCAGCAGGTAAATTGCCACACCCAGCCCCAGCGTCACCGCGATCAACGGCAGCAGCTTGTAGGCCGCTTCGGTAGCACCGGTCAGCCAGATGGCAGCCAGCCAGCCCAGCTGGAGCAGCGTCATCAGCGCCAGCAAGGTACCGGCGGTGAGCCAGCGGGTGGGCAGCGGGTACGGCCGTTCCCCAGGCTGCGTCGGCGTAGCAGGAGCCAGGTCAGACATGGTTACCGGCTCCTCAAAGCGGCTTCGTACACTCGCTCCAGCCGCTCAACCTGGCGTGACCAGCCGTGCTCTGTTTCCGCCTCATGCTGCGCCTGGCAGCCCAGCCGCTGCCGTTCTGCCGCATTTTGCAGCAGGTGGCGGCACGCCTGGGCCAGTTCGGCCACGTCGCCGGGGGTCACCAGGAGTCCGTTTTCATCATGGCGAATTACGTTTTTAATTTGCCCGGCAGCCGAGGCCACGATGGCCTTACTGGCGGCCATATATTCATACAGCTTCAACGGCGAAAACCACATTTCTTGCGGCAGCTGCGGGTAGGGCACGGTCACCACGTCGGCCACGGCCAGCAGCTGGGGAATGCGGGCATGGGGCACAAAGCCAGTGATGGTGACAAAGCGTTCCAGGTTCAGGCGGCGGATGGTTTGCTCGACAAACGGCCGTGCCGGGCCATCCCCCACAAGCAGCAGGCGGGTTTCGGGCAGGGTGCGCCGAATCGCGGCCAGCGCTTCCAGCAGCTTGTCCAGCCCGTGCCACATCTGGAAACCACCGACAAACATCAGCACTGGCGCATCACCCAGGCCGAGTTCGGCGCGGAGAACGGCCGTGTCCACCGGCTGTTGAAACAGGGCCACATCGACCCCGTTGGGAATCACGTTGATTTTTGCCGCGGCCACACCCCAATTCTGCACCAGATTTTCTTTAGTTTGCGTCGAAACGGTGACGATTTGATCGGCCAGCTGGTAACTTTTACGGGCCGCCCAGCGGGCCACCTGGCGGCGCAGGCCGGTGATGGGCGTGTCGAGCACCTCCGCCTCCAGCAGCAAATCGGCGTCGACGGTGAGCACGTAGGGCGTGTTGGTTTTTTGGCTGGCGTAAGCGGCACCCACGCTGAGCAGCCCGGCGTATTCGTGGCAAATCTGGTAATGGGGCAGCGCCCGAACACACGCTTCGTAAAAACGGCGCGAGTCGAAACCGGCCAGGTAAGGCAGCTTCAGCAGTCCGTGCAGCCGCCGCAGCCCACCTTCGCTGAGGTGATACGGCCGTAAACCACTCACTCCCAACGGCACGCGCCGCTGCCGAGCCAGGTCGGCCAGGTCGGCGTAGGCCACCACCTCGCGCCCCTGCAAGTTGAGCAAATCAACGGTGTGGCCGCGCTGCACCAGCCCCTGGATCGTCTGGCGAATGAGCATCATCTGCCCCACCTCCGCGGCCAGGTCGACGCCCACATTTTGCATGACATAGGCCACGCGCAGGCCGGTGGTGGGGGATACGGCCGTTTCAGTTGGGGGCATCTTGGTTAACAGAGTCACTTAAAACCATACCATTGAAAAACCGCTGAAAACGCAGAATGAGGGCAGCGGCCGTTTCTTCTGTGCTTTCAGCGGTTAAGAATCGAGGCAAAATCAGGAAATAGTTTCCGGTACCATCTCTATCACGTCGGCCTCTGGCCGGACTTCGGCGCTGGCCACGCGGGGCACAAAAACGCCGCTGGACTCTTCATGGCCTAGGCTGATGCCTGCCACCTGAATCCAGCGCGAACTGCCCCAGGCCAGACCCACACCGTCAATCGCGCCCAACATCGAGACCATCACCACATAGCCGCCAGTGGCCAGCTGGAGATGATCCATTTTGATGGACACATGGCCTACACCTTCCAGGTCATCCAGCTTCAGGCCGTAATCGGCCGTGCGGATCATGGCAGCAGTCACCCCGTCGGCGCGGGCAAAACGCAGCACCAGGTTCGGCTTGTTCACCGGATTGTGCGCCGTGTAGTGCACCTGAATTTCCACCGGATCATCGTGGCTAAACTCTTCGGTAGAGCCCGTGTTGAGGTTGCGCACAATCACTTCGCGAATACCAATATCGTCCGAGGAAAATTTAAACTCGTCGTTCATCGCCGTGGCCGGGGCACCGCCTTCGGAAATCTGGCGCTCGATCAGCCAGTTTTCGTACTGGTTCAGCACCTCATTCACCTCCCCCTGCCGCTGCACCTTACCATTGAGCAAAAAGACAGCCTCGTCACAGACGCTGCGCACCAGGTACAGGTTGTGGGCCACAAAAACGATGGTGGTGCCGAGCTTCTGGAGCTCTTCGATACGCCGGGCGCACTTCTGGCGGAACTGGGCATCACCCACAGCCAGCACTTCGTCTACCAGCAGCACATCTGGCTCCACGTGGGCCGCCACGGAGAAACCCAGCCGCACGTACATGCCCGAGGAGTACCGCTTGACGGGGGTATCGATAAACCGGGCAATGCCAGAAAATTCAACCATCTGGTCAAAGCGCTTGTCGATTTCGTGCTTTTTCATGCCCAGGATGGTGCCATTGAGGTAGACGTTTTCCCGACCGGTCAGGTCTGGGTGAAAGCCAGCGCCCAGTTCGATGAGGGCGGAGATACGGCCGTCTATATGCACCTTGCCCGACGTCGGGAAAGTAATGCGCGACAACAGCTTGAGCGACGTTGTCTTGCCCGAACCGTTTGGTCCCACCAGCCCCAGCGCCTTGCCAGGCGTGATGTTGAAGCTCACGTCACGCAGTGCCCACAAAATTTGGGACTCCGGCACGCCATTGCCGCGCCCGGTCAGGCGGGCAACGGGCTTCTTAAAGAGTCGTTTGAGACTGGTTTGCCCAGTACCAATTTCGTATCGTTTCGAGACGTTTTCAAAGCGAACAGCAGGTTTCATCCATGCCTCCTACGAAGAACTGCCACCCTGTGGCAGGATTGCTGTAAATTAAATGAGATCGTTAAACAAAACTTCCAGGCGTTTGAAGACATAGTACGCCACCACAAACAAAACAATAGACATCGCCGCCGCCAATCCCAAATCGGTAAAGTTTGGCGGCACGCCTTCCAAAATCACGTCCCGGTATGATTCCACAATACCCACCATGGGGTTCAAAGCATAGAACGTGCGTAACTGGGGCAGGTTTTCTTCCACCAGGCTGATAGGATAAATAATCGGCGTCGCATAAAACCACAGCTGAATGGCCAACGGCACCACATAACGCACGTCCCGGTAAAACACGGTAAGGGCTGAACCCAACAAAATGATGCCCAACATCAGGATTATCTGAATGACCAGGAAAACGGGAATCCACAAAAAGTTGATGTTGACTGGAATCTGGTAATAGATCATCAGGATGACAAAGATGCTGGAGGCAACAACAAAGTCAAACAAAGCGGACCCAATCACCCCCAGTGGCAAAATTTCGCGCGGGAAATAGGTCTTGGTGACCAGGTTCATGTTGTTGATGAGCGAGTTAACCCCAAAACTGACGGAGGTCGCCAGCAGCGTCCAGGGAAGAACGGCCGAATACGAAAAAATCGGGTAAGGATAATCCGTTTCAATCCGGGCAATTCGCGAGAACACAACCGTGAACATGAGCATCATGGCCAGCGGCTGGAGCACGGCCCAGGCCGCGCCCAGCAGGGATTGTTTGTAGCGCACCCGAATTTCTCGGAACGTCCACATGCCAATGAGTTCACGAAAACGGAACAAAGTTTGTACGTGTGCAATCATCTAACAGCTTCCTCTTTAATAGCGTTTATTCACGGCGATAGGGCGCATTGACTTCGAAGATTTTGTCATGCAAAACGGCCGTTAACTCCTCAGCCAGCCCTTTTTCGCTCTCGTAAATGTTGTTTAATTCTTCCGGGTCGTCTTTCAGGTTATACATCTCAAAACTGTCGTCGGCATTGTAACCAAAGTAACGGATCAGCTTGATGTCATCCTGGTACTGGGCCACGGTGGCCTCGGTAAGCGCCGCGTATTTCGGGTTGCTCTTGGCCTCTATCGAGTACACCATCCGGTCGGTGGGCGCTGCCGCGCCGCCAAAGGTGGGCAGCACCGCGCCTTCAACCCACTCCGGCGTGGGCTGGCCAGTGAGGTGCAGCAGCGTCGGCAGGATGTCCGCAGCGGTGGTGCGCTGGAAAACATCTTCGCGGCTTTGCTGCCCTGGCTTGTGGACAATCAGCGGAATATGGGTCAGCCCCTCGTACAGCGTCAGAGTCACGTGACCACGAATGCCGCGCTCAAACAATTCCCCATGATCGCTGGTGAGGATGATGTAGGTGTTGTCCAAAACGCCTTGCTGCTCCAGGTTGTCCAACAAACGGCCGATTTCCGCATCGGTGAAGGCCAGGTATTCATCATACAGACGGCGCTCCCGGTTCAGGTTGGCCTGCGGCATCGGCTGGGCACCGAACAGCTTGGGCTTTTCCGGGGGCTGCCAGTTGTCGGTAAAAATGTCGATGAACTCCGCACGCGGTGTGTACGGTTCGTGTGGCGGCAGCAGATGGAAGTAGCCCAGAAACGGCTGGGGCAGGCTCACCACCTGCTCCTCGATCCAGTCAATGGCATCTTCCAGCAAAAAGAACAGGTTATGCAAATTGGGCACGCCGCGCGGATAAAGCGCTTGCAG
>CAUJGI010000071.1 GCA_963169155.1 Chloroflexota bacterium | reverse complement strand
CGGTTACACCGGCACCTGCGAGGCGATCCGGGATGCCGACCTGACCGCAGCCACGTGCACCATTCAAACGCCTACGCTGGTGCTGTGCGGCAACGAAGACAGCGCCACGCCGCCGGAGCTGGTGCGTGGGTTGGCAGCCCTGATGCCAAATGCTCGCTATGCAGAAATTCCCAATGCGGGACATTTGCCCTGTGTGGAGCAGCCGGACGTAACGGCCGTTTACATCCAAACTTTTTTGCAGGAGACGACATCAACGGCCGTTGACCACCATGAATAAAAATCGTAGGTCGGATTGCCAATCCGACCCACCTTGACAAACGCATTAGGACTTACGCAGATGAAGTTTTTTAGCCGCGAATTTCGCGAATTAGCGCGAAACAGCATTGAAATTCGTGAAAATTCGCGTCATTCGCGGCCTGTTAATCAGTAAATGTGTAAGTCCTGTGCATAAATGACGAGGGCAAGGTAATGACGAATGACAAATTTCAGCAAGGGATGAAAACGCGGCGCGCTGTGCTGGGCGATGCCCACGTTGACCAGGCCGAAGCCAACAAAACCGCCTTCGACGCCGACTTCCAGCAAATGATTACCGAGTATGCCTGGGGTACAGCGTGGCAAGGCACAGCGCTGGATCTGTCCACTCGCCACCTGATCACCATTGCCATGCTCGCCGCCCTGGGCAAAGAACATGAACTGGCCCTGCACCTTCGCGCCACGAAGAACACCGGGGTGACGCAAGAGCAGCTGAGGGATGTTTTGCTGCAAGTCGCGATTTATGCCGGTGTGCCCGCCGCCAATACGGCCGTTGACCTTGCCAAACGCATTTTTGCCGAAAACAGGTGAAAATCGTAGGTCGGATTGCTAATCCGACTATCGGATTAACAATCCGATTTACATCGGAAGGAATGAAAATGACCAAACCTTTTAACTCGCTCGACTGGCAGGTGCAGCCGCCCTATCTTTATGCGCCCTACGCCTCCACCGTGAAGCGGTCACCACAAAAACCATTGGTGGTTGTGCCCCAAAAAATGTCGGAACTGACGGGACCGGTGTTTGGCGAAGTGGACCTCAAACCGCTCGATAATGATTTGACGCGCAACGCCGTCGTCAACGGGGAGCCAATTGGGGAACGCATCATCGTGGTGGGACGACTGCTGGATGAAAACGGCCGTCCCATCCCCAACGCCCTGCTGGAGGTGTGGCAGGCCAATTCATGCGGCCGTTACATCCACAAAAACGACCAGCACGACGCGCCCCTGGATCCCAACTTCACCGGCACGGGGCGCGTGCTAACCGACGCCCACGGCGAATACCGGTTCACGACCATCAAACCTGGCGCTTACCCCTGGCGCAACCACGAAAACGCGTGGCGGCCACCCCACATTCATTTTTCCGTTTTTGGGCGCAACTTTTTGCAGCGGCTGGTGACGCAGATGTATTTCCCTGGCGATCCCCTGCTGGCGCTGGATCCCATTTTTAATGGCATACCGGATGAAAACGGCCGTCAACGCCTCATCTCCAGCTATGCCCACGACATCACCACGCCAGAATGGGCCTTGGGCTATCGCTTTGACATCGTCGTGTGCGGCCAACGTGAAACCCCGTTTGAGACAAAGGAGGCGTAAGATGCCCGGACAATCCCCCAGCCAAACCGTTGGCCCATTTTTTCATAACTGCCTGATCCGTGGCGGCGAAAATAGCCTCACCACCCCCCAAACACGTGGGCAGCACATTCTCATTCAGGGGCAGGTGCTGGATGGCGATGGCCAGCCTGTACCGGATGCGATGGTGGAAATCTGGCAGGCAGACGCCCACGGCTTTTTTAACCATCCCGAAGACCCCAACCAGGCGCAGGCCGATCCCCATTTTCGTGGATTTGGGCGGGCCGAAACGGTGGATGACGGCCGTTTTACCTTCCACACGGTCAAACCAGGCATCATCCCGGGTGAACAAACGCCGTATGTTAATGTGCGCCTCTTTTCACGGGGCATGCTGATTCATGCCGTCACCCGCATCTATTTTGCCGATGAGACCGGGAACACCAGCGATGCTGTGTTAAACTCAGTGCCGGACAAACGCCGGGGAACGCTCCTGGCTATGCCAGTGGAATCTCCCGGTTTGCCGACCTACTGCTTCAACATTCACCTGCAAGGCGAACTGGAAACGGTCTTTTTTGATTACTGATGACAACTTTCCCCTCCAATTCCCAGCTGCTGAATCCCCTGTTTGGCAATGAGACCATGCAGCGCATCTTCTCGGACGCCCAGTTTATCGACCAAATGGTACGATTTGAGAGCGCCCTGGCTGAGGCGCAAGGGGGTTTGGGCGTCATACCTGCCCAAGCCGCATCGGCCATTACTACCGCTCTGGGCAGCTTTACCCCCGACATTTCACAGTTGCAGGCGGGGATTGACCGCGCCGGGGTGCCGGTGCCGGAATTGGTGCGTCAACTGCGGCAGCATGTCGGCGGCGAGGCGGCAACCTATATGCATTGGGGAGCCACCTCGCAGGATGTAATGGATACGGCCGTGATCCTGCAAATTCGCCAGGGAATAACCGAGCTGGAAAACGTCTTACGCCAAACGATCACCCAGCTGGCCACGCTGGCAGATCAGTATCGCCATACGTTGATGGTAGGGCGCACCCATTCTCAGCACGCCTTGCCCATCACCTTTGGCTACAAAGTGGCCGGGTGGATTGCCCCCTTGCTGCGCCACCAGCAGCGTTTGCGAGAAATGAAACCACGCCTGTTTGTGCTTCAGTTTGGCGGTGCAGTGGGAACGTTAGCGGCGTTGGGGGAGATGGGAACGGCCGTGCAGGAAGCTTTAGCATTATCACTGGATTTGCACGCCCCTCCTATTTCCTGGCACACTCAGCGCGATAATTTAGTCGAATGTGCCGGATGGCTTTCGCTGCTTAGCGGCAGCCTGGGCAAAATGGCGCAAGACATCATCTTGCTGGCCCAGTCTGAAGTGGGCGAACTGCGCGAAACGGCCGATCCGGCGCGCGGTGGCTCCAGCACCATGCCCCAAAAGAGCAACCCAATCATCAGCGAGGGCGTCATCGCCATTGCCCGTGCCAATGCCAACCTGCTGGCCACCATGCACCAGGCGCAAATCCAGGAGCACGAACGGGGCACCCACGGCTGGCAGATGGAGTGGCTAACCCTGCCCACCATGTTTGTTTATACGGCCGCTGCGCTGCAAAAAATCCACTTCTTAAGCCAAAATCTCGTCGTGAACCAAGACAGAATGCGGCAAAATGTAGCCGCGTCAAACGGTTTGCTGCTGGCCGAACCCATTTCGCTCGCCCTCAGCCAGCAGCTTGGACGGGAAGAGGCTAAAACAGTGGTGGCAGAGGCCTGTCAGCAAGCTTTCGCTCAGAATCGGCATCTGGTGGAAGTTATTCGTGAGAAAACCAGCATCACACTGAATTGGGCTGAAATACAAAGCGAAGCCAACTACCTCGGTGCGGCCCAGGCATTTATTGACCGCATCTTAGAAACGGCCGTAAACGACTTTGTTTAGACATTTTTGTTCCTGTTACTTAAACCTGGAAACTCACAGATGTCGCTCAGGCGTCCTCGAACCAACCTCCCGTGAACCCGGCGCGGCGCAAGCCCCGGATGATGGGTGGCGACTGCCGCATTAATTCCCAAGTTAACCCCGTCTGGAAATTTTCGATCATCAACACCACTGGTCCCTGATCGATGCCGTAATGATAAGGCGATACCCACATGCCCGACTCATCATCGGTGGGAAAGGTCTGGTTAAAGGTAGCCTTGTAGCCATAGGAAGTGGTTTTTTCCAGGTCCATCTGGCTGTAGGCTTCGATAGTGGGAATGACAATTTCCGGGGCAAAGGGCAATGAGGCGATGGTGGCCCAAGGTGCAATTGTGCCGTCGTCCGGGCCAAAGGGTGCCCCGCGTGGCACGTAATCAAAGAAGACGCGGTAAATTTCATCGACTTCCATGATGGCGTAGCCTGGCCCGTCGCTGGCGGTGATGCCCCACTGGTGCACGCCGTAGCCGCGCCATTCCATCGGGTTGCGGATGGCGTATTCCTGCTGAATGTAGGTGGCGCGGCGGCTGTTTTCAAAGTAGTCGAGACCGTGTTTGCGCATGAAGGCATCCTGGATGTTGCGGAAATCGATCCAAATTTGCGGCAGCTGGTGGATAAACAGCGATCCGGAGTAGAGACATTCATAATCATAAACACGGCGAAAGTGGTACTTTTTGCACCGGGCTTCATAACTTTCGGGAGGAATGGGAGCGGTTTCGGCGCCTAAGGCCAAAATATAGAGCAGCAGAGATTCGTCGTACCCTTCCCAGGAGAAGGGAATAAAGCCTTTTTCGGGTCGCCAGCCCTGCACGATGTAGGGTTTGCGGGCCATGGCCCACTGCCAGTCGATACGGCCGTACAGCTCCCCCACCAAATGGCGAATTTCTGCTTCAACTTTGTTGTCGTGGTTAAAATATTGTTGGACCAACAGCATGCCTGCCATCAGCAGGGCTGTGTCCATGGTGGAGAGTTCGCTGTTGCCGTACCGCTTGCCGGTTTCCAGATCAAGGAAATGGTAAAAAAATCCGCGGTAGCCGGAGGCCTCTTTGTTTTTGCTCTGCTCGGCCTGGGCAAAAAAGCGCAGGGTGGTGAGGGTGCGCTCGGCGGCTTCTTCACGCGAGAGCAGGCCGCCGGAGACGACGACGGGGTAGGAGGAGAGGGCGTAGCCGGTGGCGGCAATGCTGGCCTTGGTGCTTTCGTCGGACTTGTCGCGCACCAGGCCGTTGGCCGGGTTGTACTCTTCGATGAAGTAGCCGTAGGTTTCGATCTGCAGCTTATCCAGCATTTCGTTTTGGGTTTTGAAGATAGTTGTATCCATCTACTTTCCTCTGGTAGAAATGTTTACCGATGCGGTAAAGTGAATGCGGGCAACCTCCGCTTTTGGTTACATGGGGGTACGGCCGTTGCCGTCGATTGTGCGTAAGACCCGGCCATCGGGGGAGATCGCATAATATTTCCCGGAAAACGGCCGCTAAAGCCGCCATGAGCCAGCACCACCACCCCACCCTGGGGAGCAAAAGGCTGTGAAGGTAAACGCATTTCCCACACGTCCTAAAAAATAATTGATGACTGATATGTGGTAATTGAGTCATTGGGCACTTACAGCGCTCAATGACTTAATCACTCTTCCTGGCCCACAAAGCCGCCGCCAGGCCTGCTAATGCCACGCCCGGCAATATCGCCGGATGCAGCCGCTTGTTGAGCTGCAAGAACCAGCTGGAGTCGTGCGCCCGGGCGTCGAAATCGCCATGCGCGCCAAAGTCGCCGGTGATGGGTTCCCACAGGTTGTGCGGCCGTTCTGGGTCGCGCGGCTCATCGGTCTGCTGCGAGTCGTACCCGGTGCGTGCCAGGTACCAGTCGCCGATGCCGGGGAAAAATTTGTTGCCCCAGATAAACATGCTGTTGTTGAAGGTCACGGAGACCTCGCGCCGCCGTTGGTGTGCCGCCCATACGATGGCGTCCGCCGCTACCTCCGGCTGGAACAGCGGTGGCACCGGCTGGGCCTTATTGGGCAGGCGGCTTTTGACCCAACCAAACTGCGGCGTGTTCAGCGCGGGCATCTGCACCATGGTGATGTGCACGTCGCTGTTGTCGTGAATCAGTTCGGCGCGCACCGATTCGGTAAAGCCCTGAATGGCGTGTTTGGCGCCGCAGTAGGCCGACTGGAGCGGAATGCCGCGATAGGCCAGGGTGGAACCGACCTGCACAATGGTGCCGTGGTTGCGCGGCAGCATTGTGCGCAGGGCGGCCATCGTGCCATAAACAAACCCGAGGTAGGTTACCTCCGTCACCCGACGAAATTCGTCCGCTTTCATCTCTTTGAACGGGGAAAACACAGAGGTCATGGCATTGTTGACCCAGATGTCGACCGGGCCGAGTTCCTGTTCAATCTGTTCGGCGGCTGCATCCACCTGGGCCGCGTCGGCCACGTCGGTGGGCACAGCCACGGCCTGGCCGCCAGCAGCTTCCACTTCGGCCTTGGTGGCGGCCAGCGCTTCTTCACCGCGTGCCAGCAGCCCCAGGTGAGCTCCCTGGCGGGCAAAGGCGCGCACCGTCGCCCGGCCTACCCCGGCCGTCGCGCCGGTTACCACAACAATTTCCGGTTTTTTTGTGCTCATGTTTTGCTCCAACAGACTGATTCTTAGCAAAGGTCTAAGGTGTTGTACTGGGGCAGCAAGACGGTTACGGCCGTAATGCCCTGCGGCGGAATGGTGAACTCCATCGTCAAATTGTTCTCTTCGTGTTTTGCCTCCAGCGGTGCCCAACAAAGCTGGGACAGCGCCTCCAGGTCGGCCACTTGCCCTTCGCTCAGGTACATTGGCCTGCCCAGCGCTTCCCAGGCGCGGCGTGGATTGGCATGATCCTCATCAATGCGCGCCAGCTTGATTGCGGCCGGGGCCTCGACATTGTGCAGGCACAGCCGCACCGTTTCGGTGTTGATGGCGTGGCGCGGCAGCGCATGGTTGCTGAGCAGAATGTCGATACGGCCGTTCTTGCGCACTGCCCAGGCATCCACTGTATTGTGCGTGCCGACCAGCTCCAACTGCTCGTCACCCAGCCGGTTGAGCAGTTGGTAAGCACGGTACACCGGCTTGGGAATGCCGTACAGGTTCATCAAGCCAAAGCCCCCATGAAACGGCTGGGAGGGCATGTAATTCTCTTCAAAAATATCGCTGAACACCCAGAAGCTGTAACCATCGACAATGCCCTGCGCCTCCATGATAGTTTTGAGGGCAAAAGCGGCCGTATATGGCAAATCGTGGCGCGCGTCGCGCGGGTTGGAGGAGCTGTTCCACTCGGTGTAGTACAGCGGCTTGCCCCGGGCATCCCGTTTGGCGCCTGCCGCTTCGCGGCGCAAAATGCTGCGCTCACTTTTGGCCAGCTGCGTTTCGGTATCGTCACCCGGGTCACCAAAGGCATCGGTGGGGTAATGGTGCGTGGTGACAAAGTCAACCGGCAGGTTGTTTTGCTCACAAAAGTCCAAAAATTCAGGAATCCACTCGTTTTGCGCCGAGGAAGGGCCGCCCACGCGCAGGCCGTCATCAATTTCTTTGATGGTCTCTACCGTTGCCCGGTACAGCTCGAAATAATCCCTCTGGCTGCCCGACCAAAAGGCATCCAGGTTCGGTTCGTTCCACACTTCAAACTGCCAGCGGCGTACTTCTTCGAGGCCATACCGTTCCACGCAGTGACCCACCAGCTTGTGAATCAGGGTGCGCCACAGCTTCATATCTTTGGGCGGACTGACGTTATTTGCATAGTTGAACACCGTCTCGCTACCCGAGGCCAGCGCCTCTGGCATGAAGCTGAGCTCAACAAACGGCCGTACTCCCACCGACAGCAAAAAATCATAAATGCGATCCACGTTGAAGAACGAGTAATGGTACTCATCATCGTGGATAAAAACGGTTTGCATGGTGCCAGACAGCAGTCCATGAAAGCGCACGTAAGCAAAACCACACTCCTGGTGGCAGCGCTTCAGCTGGGCCTGCCAGTCGGCGCGCAAGGCCAGCGGTGCATGGCCGCTGCCGACCGTGTGCTTCCAAAAGTGGGAAAAGGCTGTACCCTCTTGGGCGAGGTCACAGGTAAATTCAATCACGGGTTTATCCAGAGGTAAAGACGTTTGGCAGGTTACTCTTCCGCAACCAACAGCGGCCTGGGCGCACTTTTTGGTTCGATCACCTAATAGTCTTCAATGCATAAAATCTATATTACAGGTCACTTTTAAATTTATCGGACAAGCCGACTGACAGCGATGGGTAAAGGCACATGCAACCGGCACATTATCGGTACATTTACGGCCGTCAGGATACTGTTTTCTTGGCCCACGCCTGGTTTTTACAGGTTGCCAGAGCGTTTCGTCACCATTTCTCCCTTCTCTACTTTATAATATCTACATGGCATACCCACTCCTGAAGACGAAACTGCACATCCCGAATTTACGGCCGTCTCTCGTCCCTCGCCCACGCCTCATCGAAAGACTCAACCAGGGGTTGCAAGCAGGTGGTAAGCTGACCCTCGTCTCCGCTCCGGCCGGTTTTGGCAAGAGCACTCTTGTCAGCGAGTGGATCGCCGCTTGCGGTAGACCCGTAGCGTGGTTGTCGCTGGATGAAAGAGACAGCGATTGGGTGCGCTTCATCTCATACCTGGTCGCTGCGTTACAGACAATTCAAGAGGGAGTAGGTGAGGATTTTCTGGCGGCGCTCCACTCTCCAGAAGTTCCGTCAGCCGAAGCGATTCTGACCGCCCTTCTTAACGAAATTGCCACCATCCAGGGCTGCTTTGCTCTGATCCTCGACGATTACCACGTGATTGATTCTCCAGCGGTTGATCAGGCCCTCGCTTTTATTATCGAATACCAACCACAGCACATGCACCTGGTCATTGCCACGCGGGAGGACCCCCATCTCCCCCTGGCCCGATTACGTGCCCGCGGCCAATTGACCGAACTGCGTGCCGCCGACCTTCGCTTCACCCCCACCGAAGCTGCCGAATTCCTCACCCGCATGATGAACCTGCCTCTCTCTGAGCAAGAGGTCGCCACGCTGGACGCACGCACCGAAGGCTGGATTGCCGGACTGCAAATGGCCGCCCTCGCCCTGCAGAGCCTCGCCTTACAGGAGCATTCGGACAACGCCCGGTTCATCCAATCCTTTTCGGGCAGTCACCGTTTCGTGCTGGACTACCTGATGGAAGAAGTTCTTGAACACCAGACCAGCGAGGTGCAGACTTTTTTACTGCACACCTCAATCCTGGAACGCCTGTGCGGCCCACTTTGCGACGCGGTTTTGGGTTCATCTTCAGCAAGGGGGCAGGAAATCCTCAGAGACCTCGACCGTGCCAACCTGTTTCTCACCCCGCTCGATAACGAACGCCGCTGGTATCGCTATCATCACCTGTTTGGGGATTTACTCCGCCAACGCCTGGGAAAATCGGCTGAACTCCCCGCCCTCCATCTGCGCGCCAGCCGTTGGTATGAGGAAAATGACGATCTATCCGCCGCCTTCCATCACGCCCTCGCGGCCTCCGATTTTGAGCGGGCGGCCTCCCTGACCGAAACCGCCTGGCAGGGCATGGAGCGCAGTTTTCAGCCCACCGCCTGGCTTGGCTGGGTGCAAAAACTGCCCCCGGCAGTGGTATCTTCCCGGCCCTGGTTATGTGTCCAAATGGGGTGGGCGTATTCGGATGTGGGCGAGCTTGAGGCCAGCGAAACGTCCTTGCAAGCCGCCGAGCGTGCCCTGGCGGAGATGCAGGAGATGGAAGCGTTCAAGGCCCTCCCCGGGACCGTGGCCCTGATCCGCGCCGGGAATGCCCAAATCGAGGGCAACCTGGCAGAAACCGTGCGATATGCTGAACTATCCGTGCAACTTGCCCCCGAAGACGATCGCCTCACCCGTGCCCAGGCCGCCATCACCCTGGGCTTTACGCAGTGGGCGGTTGGCAAAGTGGAAGCCTCGCTGAAAGCCATGCGGACCTGGATGGACGACATGCAAAAAATGGGCAATCACATGTATGTGATCGCCAGCGCTTTTGTGGTAGCGGATATGCTCGTGGGCCTGGGGCAACTGGGCGAAGCGGAAAAAGCCCTCCAACAAACCATACAAAAGGCTGAGGCGTTCGGCCAGGAAGCGGAAGTGGTCACGGCCCACCACCATCTGGGATTGGCCATGCTCGCCCATGAACGCGGCGACGATGATGTAGTCGCACAACGTCTGCAAACTGTTGCGGATCTGGGACAACATACCACCCTGATAGACTGGCCCTACCGTTGGGGCTTGGCTCAGGCTCGGCTCAAGAAATCCGCCGGGGAGTGGGAGGCCGCGCTCAAATCGTTGGATGAAGCGCAGCGAGGTTATATCAAAAATCCGATTCCCATCCTGCAACCGGTTGACGCCCACAAAGCGCGGGTCGCCCTCAAACAAGGGCGGTTGGACATGGCCCAGGCCTGGGTGCGGGAACGCGCCCTCTCGGTTATGGACGAGGCGAGTTACATGGGCGAGTACGAATATCTCACCCTGGCGCGGGTTCGTCTGGCGGAACGTTCCTTCGAGGGTGTCGGTCCATTGCTGGAACGCCTGCTGGCATTGGCCGAAACCCAAGAACGGACGGGGAGTGTGATCGAAATCCTATTGACGCAGGCGCTCTTTTATCAATTGCAGGGCAACCAGCCCCAGGCGCTTGCCGCGCTGAAACACGCCTTGACGTTAGCCGAGCCTGAGGGCTACCTCCGCATTTTCGTGGATGAAGGCGAAGCCATGCAATTGTTGATCTCTGATTTTCAACATTTGCGTCGCGCCCAGCCTTTGCTCGGATATATTGACCGCATCCTGGCTTACTTCCCGCAACCTGTGAATGACGAACTTCAATACTTGCACCGGGCGCAAGTGCAGGTGTCCAAAATCCAAACTCCAAAATCTAGAAATTTCGTTGAGCCTTTGAGCGAACGCGAGTTGGAAGTGCTCAAACTGCTTCGCAGTGAATTGAGCGGCCCTGAAATGGCCGAACGATTGATCGTGTCGCTCAACACCTTGCGTACCCACACCAAGAATATTTTCAACAAACTGGGGGTCAACAACCGCCGGGCGGCTGTCCGCCGCGCCGAAGAACTCGATCTGTTCTAGCCCTCTGAAACCTCTCCAATCCGACTCCAGCCTCACCCGCTGGAGTTTTTGTTTTCCATCAATCACCACCTCAATCACATCATGTGGTGATGACGCCTCACCACCTCCAACAGTATCCTACGGGCAGCAACTGAGAGGAAACGATGCTTGACAAACCGCTCCCAAACGCTCCGTTCTACGAAATCCGCCTCAAGGGACACCTGGACTCCCAATGGGCATCGTGGTTCGACGGCCTGACCATCACGCTGGAGGCGAATGGCGATACGTTACTTATCGGTCCTGTGGTTGACCAGGCTGCATTACATGGCTTGCTCAAAAAAGTGCGCGACCTGGGAATGCCATTGGTTTCGGTCGTTCAAATCCAAGTTTTGGACTCTCGGCAAAACGATTTAGAAAAGGAGAAAAAATGAACATGAGCAACAAACTTATTCAAGTGATGGATAATCCCCACACTTCTTTCCGGTCAATTCTGTATCGGACGATTATTTCTCATACTGTCACCTATTTCGTTACCGGCGTTGTCGCTTCCATTCTCCTTGGCTATGCAACGCGCATGATCCGGCCAGATGTAGCCCCGATCATTCGAAAAATTACGGATCCGATACTGATAGCCAGCCCTCTCTTTCAGCCATTTAGGGCGACGTTATTGGCAATTGTGTTTTACCTATTAAGAGACGTTTTATTCAGCAATCGAAAAGGCTGGCTGGTCATGTGGTGTCTGCTTGTTGTTATAGGGATTCTTACGCCATTTTCAGCCAGTTGGGGGGGTGTTGAGGGAATGATTTTTTTCAATTTGCCCTTTTCGGATCATATAGCCGGTTGGCCGGAGGTGTTTTCACAGACATTGTTATTATCAGTCATTCTCACGTACTGGGTAGATCACCCACAGAGTAAACGTCTCCAGGTCATCTTGTTGGTGGGTTTCATTTT
>CAUJGI010000070.1 GCA_963169155.1 Chloroflexota bacterium | reverse complement strand
AACCGGTGTTATGGATGCCAACTGATGCCAGGCACAACGGCCGTTTCCGCATAAGGCCCCGCTGCCAGATCATCAAAATAGCTGTTGGCCAGCAGGCTGCTGTAGGAAAAAAGCGCGTGTCCCGCCGTGCCTGCGTCGCGGGCCATCTGGATGCGCGCCTCAATTTCGGCAAAGGAGCAGTAGCCTGCGCCAATACCGGGAATGATATAACGGCCGTTTCCCGCCGCCTGAAAATCGGCCACCAGCGTTTGCCAGCGCGAACGAATCCAATAATCAGTGGAGGTCGGTGCCGGGTCTTCCAGGTAGTTGCCGTTGCCGTCGCAGCCGTTGTAGGCGCTGCCGGGGTAAATCATCGGCGAGATGCTGTCGATGGTGCCGCGGGCCAGCCACGCCTTAGAATCCTGGTAGTAGGTGACATTGCCCTGCTGCGGCGAGCCGGGGAAACCCCACGCCGGGTCCAGCTCATGAATGGGCCAAACCGCAGCCGAGAGCCACAACCCCGATTTTAGCGGCACAACCTCCTCATAAAAACGGCGCACCGTGCCGCTTACCTGGTCTCGCTGCCATTGCGCATAGCCGCTGCTGAAGCAGTCCGCCCCGAAACGGGCCTCGCTCACCGGGTCGCAGGAGGTGTTGCTGCCGCCGTAGCGAACGTGGTCCAGGTGCAGCCCGTCGATGTCGTAGCGGGTCACCAAATCCTGCCCCACGGCGACAAGGTGATCATCCATAAAGATGGAGGCGGGTGTACCGAGCATGTATGGGCCGCAATACACATCAAGAATATCTTGGGTTTTGGTCCATTGCAGGCCGTTGGGTTTGCCGTTGGTGCTGCCGTGGGTGTTCAGCAGCAGGTGATAGAGCGGGGTAGGCGTGACGCTGGCGCTGGGCGGATTGTTGCAGAAGCTGCCGCCGTTCCACACCGGGTAGACGTTCATGTAGGCGTGCACCTGGACGCCCGCCGCATGGGCCTTTTCAATCATGCGGGCCAGCGGGTCCCACAGCGGATTGGGGGCTTGCCCATAGACGCCGCTGACGCGGTCGGACCACGGCTCCAGGCCGGGAGTGTAGTAGGCGTCGGCAATGCCGCGCACCTGGAAGAAGATGACGTTAAAGCCCGCGTCGGCCACGTTTTGCACGATTTCGTCAATTTTGGCGGGGTCGGCAGGCTGGCCAAAGCTCGTCCAATCGAAGCGGGTCACCCAGATGCCGCGAAATTCGGTCGTCGGTTCGGGATCGGGTGGGGTGGTGCTGCTAACGATGAAGGGGAGGTAGACGGCCGTATCTTCCCCAGCCGCCGCGTTTTCCCCAGTTTGTAACCCTAATATCAAGACAAAAAAGACAATCAGCAAAATGATGGTTCGTTTCATGGTCAATTCCTATCTCGCTTATTTTGTGTGGATTGTGGCACAGAAACGGCCGTCTCGCCGCCAAAAATCCATGAATTTACCCCCCACTATATCTTTTAACGCGATCTGCACAGGACCGAATGGCAAGTTTGCCGGTAGCAAGTGGCAAGTTTTACTTTTCACTTCTTACTGCTTACTTTTTACTCAGCCCGTCAATTACCCAATTACCCAATTACCTAATAAAATCCCCCTCATGAAAGCACCACAAAAATTCACAACCAGCGCGGGGCGCATTATTTATACCTTTCCCGTGCAGTCGTTTCCCAGCCTGGTGAACAATATTTATTTGATTAGCGACGGCGACTCGCTGATTTTGGTGGACTGCGGCTCTGGTTTTGCCGAGGCCAATGATCAGCTGCTGGCGGGGGTTACGGCCGTTTCCCACCAGTTCAACGAAGCCATCAGCATGGAGGCCGTTTCCCACATCCTCATCACCCACGGCCACATTGACCATTTTGGCGGCCTACCTTTTGTGCGCCAATTTACGGACGCGCCAGTCGGCGTACACGTGCTGGACCGCCGCGTGCTCTCCAACCATGAAGAGCGCTCGATTTTTTCGTCCAGCCGGCTAGATACTTTTTTGGAAGGCGCTGGCATTTCCGCAGAGCGGCGGCAGCAGTTGATGCAGGTATACCTCTTTGGCAAGCAGTATTACAAATCCACTACGGTCCAGTTTTTACTGGAAGAAGGAACGCCAACTGTGGGCGATATCGAAGTGTTCCATGTGCCGGGACACTGCCCAGGGCAGGTTTGCCTCCTGGTGGATGATGTGATGCTGACGGCCGATCACGTCCTCAGCCGCATTACGCCTCACCAGGCCCCGGAGAGCATCACCAACAACATGGGGCTGGGCCATTACCTGGACTCGCTCACGAAGATCGCGAAAGTGTCTGGTGTTCGGTTGGCGTTGGGTGGCCATGAAGAACCGATGACCGATATGGTCGGCCGTATCCAGGCCATCAAAACCGCCCACGATGACCGCCTCAACAAAATTCTGGAAATCTGCCGCGAGCCAAAATCCCTGGCCGACATCAGCCGCGATCTCTTTGGCCGCGTGGAAAGCTACCACGTGCTGCTCGCCCTGGAAGAAGCCGGTGCGCACGTCGAATACCTCTACCAGCGCGGCGAACTCATCGCCGCCAACCTGGACGAAATCCAAAAGACGCATAATCCCATTGTGCAGTACCAAAAAGCATAACCTTTGCTGTGCTTAGACCTGTCATTCCCGCCCCACGCCTTCGCGCGGGCAGGCCGTGGGAATCCACTCTGGCAAACACCTGGATGCCCGCGCAGGCGGCATAACATTTGTCAATAATCTTCTCAATCTGTGTTATCTTTGATTTTACCCTTAGCAAACTATGGAAAATGTGCCACGAGTTCAAGACGCTTTGCTCCGCTGGTGGGACGCCGACCACGCTGACCTGCCCTGGCGGCGCAGCAAAGACCCCTACGTCATCTGGGTGTCGGAAATCATGCTCCAGCAGACGCAAATCACTACCGTCGTCCCCTACTTTGCGCGCTGGATGCAGCGCTTTCCCACCGTGCAGGCGCTGGCCACAGCGCCGCTGGACGACGTACTGAAGCTGTGGGAAGGGTTGGGCTACTACAGCCGCGCCCGCAACCTGCACGCGGCAGCAAAAATGGTAATGCGGGATTGGAACGGCCG
>CAUJGI010000069.1 GCA_963169155.1 Chloroflexota bacterium | reverse complement strand
ATGTGAAACGTGAAACGTGACCAGAAGCATCACGTTTCACGTTTCACGCCAATCAATGTATGAAAGGGGGAACGGCCGTTACGCTACCCCATTGTTCAAATACGTCCGCAGCACTTCGCGCAGCTTGCGGATGTCCAGCGGCTTGGGTAAATAATCGTCGCAGCCCGCTTCCAGGCAGCGCTCCCGATCGCCCACCAGCACCTGGGCTGTCGTAGCAATCAGCGGCACAGGTGCCAGGCGGTGATCTGTTTTGAACTCGCGCGCCAGGTCCAGGCCGCTTTTCCCCGGTAGGTTGATGTCTAGCAAGATGATGTCGGGCACCAGGGTGGACAGAATCGCTTCGGCCGTTGAGGCGTCAGAGGCTTTGATCAGCTCATGTCCTTCTGCTTCCACAATGCGCGATACCAGCAGCATATTAACCGGATTATCTTCTACACACAGAACTTTTTTATCTGTTTTTGCCATAATAACTTACCTTCATACTTCACTGTTAGCAAATATCTTACTCCGTTTTATTACAACCCGGCGTAAGGCTAACGTTAAATTTTAACTGGCGCTGGCCGCTGCTTCCACCGGCTGCGTCTTGGCTTTGGGCGGATGGTAAGGAATGGTGAACAAGAAAGTGCTCCCTTGCCCGTAAACGCTTTCAATCCAAATTTCACCACCATGTAACTCTACCAGCTTTTTCGTAATCGGCATGCCAAGCCCGGTACCACCCGCAGCTCGATTCAGACCCCCGTCGATCTGGCGGAACTGTTCAAACACAACGGCCGCATGCTCTTCCTTGATACCGATACCCGTATCCCGTATCGAGCAGAGGATGTGGTGCGGCTGGGCCTGTACCGAAACGGTGATGCTGCCCTTCTCGGTAAACTTGATAGCATTGCCCATAATGTTCCACAAAACCTGGCGTAAGCGAGTGCGGTCGGCCTGTACCGGCTTCACCCCCTTGTCAATGTCCAGATGGAGGAAGAGGCGCTTTTCCTGGGCCAACGGAGCGGCCGTTGCTATCACATCATTGGCCAGCTGGGCGATGTCAATCTCTTCGTAGCGCAGGTCCATACGCCCGGCTTCGATCTTGGACATATCCAGAATGTCACCGATGAGGCCGCGCAAGTGGTCGCCACTTTCGCGAATCAGCCGGACATCTTCTTCCATGCGCTCGTTTAACTCACCATCCAGACCTTCCAGCAGCACGTCGGCAAAACCGATGATGGAGTTGAGCGGCGTCCGCAGTTCGTGGCTCATGCTGGCCAGGAATTCAGACTTGAGCTGATCCACTTCGCGCAGTTTGGTGGAGGTTTGCACCTGAGCGGCGTATTGGTTAGCGTTTTCCACCGCGACGGCAATCTGGGCGGCCAGGGTGGTTTGCACGTTCAGGTCTTCTGTTGTGAAAAAGCCCTCCTGGTCAGATTGCAGGTCCAGCACCCCAATGAGCTTACCACCCACAACCATGGGCAGGGCCATTTCGGCGCGGGTTTCTGGCAGGAGGGGATGGGGCAAAAAGTCTACGGTGCGGCGGACGTTGTTTTCCAGGATACCTTTGCGGGTCCGGGCAGCGCGGGCCACAATCGATTCTTCATCAATGTTGATTTCGCGCCCTTCCAGGCTCATCAGGCGGCCAATGTTGCCTGCTCCGGCTTTTAGCACAAGCGACTTGCCGGTTTCGTTGGCCAGGTAGATGTGGGCATGGTAAAGACCAAAGCTGCTTCTGGCCAGGTCTACCACGGACTGGAGCAGGTCATCCACTTCCAAAATGGTGGAAGCGGCCGTACTCACCTTAGCCACTGTTTCCAGTTCAGAAGCCAGCCGTTCCTGTTCGGCCAGGGCAATTTGGGTTTCTTCAAAGAGGCGGGCGGCTTCCAGCGCTTCGGCCAGGTCTTCGGCCACGGCATGAATGATTTCTCGTTCTTCGTCGGTTAACGGCCGTTCCGGGTCCTCCTCCACGCCAAACAAGCCAAACGTCTCGCCACGAATGGTGAGCGGTTGGCTGACTTGCGGCGGGGAGCTCTTCAGCGGAGCCGTGCCATTTTTCTTGTGGCGCGGCTGTGTTTCCAGCTGACCCGCTATAGGTTGCAGTCCAGAGAGATCAAAGCGGTACCCCAACTTATTCTGCCGCACCCGCTGGTATTTTTGCCACCCCTCACGGCTCATTTGCCGCTGCAGCAAGCCGAGTTCCCGCAGCCGACCTTCCATCTCCTGGCGCAGCTCTGTACTTTCGATAGCAATGGCAATTTGACCGCACAAGCCTTCCAACAACAGCTGGTCGTTGGTAGTAATACCTTCCAATCGGTCACTCTGAACGTCCAGTACCCCTAGCACCCTGTCGCGCAGCTTGATCGGTACGGCCATTTCACTGCGGGTATCGGGCAGCAGCGGGTTAGACTGCCAGTTCGGATCGCCCATCACCTTGCCGCGCAAAACGGATTCCTTCAACTGTGCCGCCTGCCCAATCAGACCAACCCCCATCGGCATGGAGTGGTTCATGGCCAACATTTTGTCACCCACCGCGCCATAACCAATGACAAGGGCCAGCACGTCCATGGTGTCATCGTAACGCAGCAGCTGGGTATAGTAGTAACCAAACTGCTCCTGAACCTGCGTCACAACTCGCTCGTACAGGTCGTGCAAGTTGGTGGCGGCCGCAATTTCCTGGGCCACCTGGGTGGTCAGCTTCACCTCTCGTTCGCGCCGGGCCAGGTTGGTCACGGCCTGTTCGTTGAGCCGGGCCGCGCGCAGGGCCAAAGCGCCCTGCTCTGCCACGTCGCTGTATACGGCAAGCTTGTCTTCAGTGAAATATCCTTTTAGATCGCTGGCAAACAGAAGGATCCCCAGCCAATCGCCACCCGCTTGAAGCGGAAACGCAGCCAGGCTCACGGCGCCAAGCGGGCTGGCCAGAGCACGCACCTGGTCCGAGACACGTTCGTCGGTAAGGAGGTCGTCCGTCACAAACGGCTTTTGCGCCATGAAAATATGTGGCAGGTGTTCTTGGGGAATTTGGGTGCCCAAAGGCAAACGTTGGTACCCACGCTTCGAGCGATCGGTCCTTTTTAGTTCAAGCACGGCCGTATCACTGGTGGTATGCAGCATAAACAGGGAAATAGCTGATTCCGGAAAATAATTGGCTTTCTCCACAATGATGTCCATTACTTCTGCCTGTGTCTGGGCCGTAATGAGCGCCTGCCGCACATCCAAACGCTGCTGCGTTTGTGCTTCGTGTCTGACAATGTTTTCCCGCCGCTGGGCGTTGACCAACGCCAGGCCAATTGTCTTGCCAATGGTGAGCAGCGTCACTTTCTCGTCTGGCAGATAGGTCCGTTTTTGGGCATAGATGAGGTTGATCACCCCTAAAACTTGATCTTGAAACAACAGAGGAAAAGAAACGACGTTGTGTAGACCTTGTTCCAGCAGGGCTTTGCGTACGGCCGGTTCCAGTCGTTCATCGTGAAAAATATCTTCACTGGTCACCACCCTCTTTTGGGCAATGGTAATTCCTGAAAGGCTGCCTTTAATCGGCAAGGTGGAACCGACTTCCAGCGTGCTGCTGGAAAAGCCATGCGAAGCGGCCAACACCAACCGATCTTGATTCAGCACAAAAAAGGCAGCAGAGGGTGCCTGGGCATGCTGCACAATCGCCTCTGTGGCGCGTTGAATAAACGCTTCATAACTCAATGAGCGGTGCACTGAATCGGCAATGGCGTTGATGGCGGCCAGGGATTCCACTCTGATTTTTAGGGCGGCTTCACTGGCCTCAAGTGCTTCTTCAGACTTGATGCGTTCGGTAACGTCTTGTCCGATGGAGATGAGGTAAATGATCTTCCCGCTGGCATCTTTAATTGGCGTAATGACTTTATCTTCGTAGTAAAACGAGCCATCCTTTTTCCGATTCACCGAGGTGCCGCGGAAGGTTTCACCGGCCAGAATGGTCTGCCACAATTTTTCGTAGAAGGCGCGACCGTGCCGGCCAGATTTGAGAAGACGTGGCGTCTGGCCCACGGCATCTTCTCGGGTATATCCGGTCACCCGCTCAAAGGCAGGGTTGACGTAGAGGATAACGCCTTGGGGATCGGTCACCAAAATGTGATCGGCCGTTTGTTCAACCAAAGCCTGGTAAAGCAAATTATCTAGGCTCATAAGGCAACTCCATTTTCTTCGGACACGGCCGTTAGCTGCCCATCATTCAGCTTGATGAAGGCACGACGACCTAACGTACGGCCGATTTCGGTAACGGCCGTGCGCATAATTGAATCAACATCCGTCGAGCTGCGAACCTTAGTCGCAATGGCGCGCAGCATCTGCTCCCGACGCGCCCGGGCCTGTTCCTGGCGGAACAAAACCGTCGTCTGGATAACCACTGCTGCCTGACCCACCAAACTGGAAGCCCGACGTACCTGCACATCCTCAGCATACAGCGGTTCGGCCGACTGACCAGCTACCAGGCCCAACCATTGAATACCGGCCACGAGCGGGTACAAAACAAAACTGCGCATCCCAAACCCCTCTAAAACCTCGCGGGTTTGTGGATCTACCCGGGGGTCCAGGCGAACGTCTGACACAATCAGCGCCTGATCCGGCTTGATGGTGCTGAGGAAGGGGACCTGCTCTACCAGGAACCGGGCCCCAATCGGTACCGTACTTGGCACACCCTCATTTTCCCACTGCGCCACGATGGTCACATCGGTAGGAATGCCATCTTCGATTGGTGCATCAAACATAAAAATGTTAGCCCGGTCCAGCGTTTGCAGCATGGTGGATTGGATCAGGCCGTGCAGCACGTCTTGTTCCGAATTACTCAACACGATGCTTTCACTCCCCACATACAGCGCTTCAGTTTCGGCAAGCGCTTTTTGGGTTTGCTCGTACAGGTAGATCGATTGAATAGAAACGGCCGCCTGGTTCACCAAGACATTGAGCCGCCTCAGTTGTTCCTCTGAGAAAGTTTTCGGCTTGGCATAGTAACCGTTGATAAAACCCACGCGTCTGTTACCGATAACCAGCGGTACATAAATAGCAGATTTGACGTTCATCGCATGGATGAGAATATTGCGGAATTCGTCGGTAATTCGTTCATCCGTAGCAACATCAGAGTGAATCAGCATTTCTTCAGAACTAACCAAATCCATAAAGCCTGGAATGCTATCTATTCTAAACCGAGCGGGTTGACTAGATTCAAAACCTCCCCAATCCGCCAATAAGTAAATTTCTTCAGGTAGTTGGGCTTTTTCCCAGGGGCGGTCAAAGAAGCTAATCGTTACACTGTGCGAACCCTGGCCCAAAACGGTATGTTGACGCAGTGCCGTCAGCACGGCATCGTAGGTTTGCGCGGTGTTGAGATCGGCGCTGGCCTGGTAGAGAGCGGCCGTTTCCGACAATGCCTCTTCTGTCTGGTTAAACAGCAGCCGGTTATACACTACCGCCGAAGCCTGCTGGGCAATCGCGCCGTATAAACGCTCGTCCACACTGGTAAACGTTTGTCGCGTGTGCCAGCGAATCACAATTTGCCCCAGGCGCAGATTTACTACGGACAAGAACATCACCGCCACCGCTTGAATATTCAGTTCCGCCAGCAGCTGCTTTTCCTGTGGGCTTAAGCGCTTGTCTTCGGCCACATCCCCCACCAGCAGAACGTTTTTGCCATCCGACGGCCAATAACGCGAAAAAGGTTGTTCATGTAACAGAAATTTTTGACCCAGCGGCACAACATTTCTTGGCGAGGAGGCCAAAAACTGGCCAAACTGCGTCTCTCCGCTGGAGTCCCGGTCATACACAAACAGAAGCGCGTCGGCCGCACCTACCTGGAAACCAGGGGCCGCCGCGGAATCAAGTACCGCATCCAGATTTGTGGCTGTGTTAAGCTGCGAGGTGTAGGCGTACAGAGTTTCCGTTTCAGCCAGGGCTGCCTGCGTTTGTTCAAAGAGGCGGGCATTTTGGATAGCGGTGGCTGTTTGGTAAACGATTGTCTGGGCCAGCTGCAAGTTTGCCTCCTGTATGGGTCGCTTATCCAAAATATCTAAACCGATGGTACCAAGCACCTCATCGTTGATTACCAAGGGAACTAAAATCACGGATTCAATACCCTGCGCTTCGAACATCTCATGAACAGGCACTGTCCGAGGATCGTTTTGCGCGTCCTCAATCACAACCATTTCCCTGGTTCGCATGACGCTTTGGGTAAGTTCATTCCCCTCGATAGGGATTACCATCCCCAAGGCAGAAGGCGCTCTGGAAGCGTCGTAGTGCTCGGCAATTACAATTAGTTCATTCTTTTCTTTTTCCAGCAAAGCAATGCGAACCTGGTCAACGTTCACAGCCAGGGCCAACTCATCCACAATTATTTGTAGTGAGTGCTGCAAATCCAGTGAGGAGGAAATCTGAGTAACCAACCGATTAATTAAGGCAATTTCCTCACTACGCTTTTCAGCGGCAGCGCGGTCTTTTTCTGACTGTTCAAATAGGCGGGCGTTTTGGATAGCTGTGGCAGTCTGGCGCACGATGGTTTCCGCCAACTGCAAATTGGCATAGGGCACAGGCCGCTTGTCCAGGATATCCATGCCCACGGTGCCAATCACTTCGTCATTCACCAGCATGGGGATCATAATGAGGGTTTCGATGCCCTGCTTACGGAACAACTCATGAACCGCTTTTGTCATTGGGTTGTGCTGGGCATCCTCAATGAAGACCATTTGCTTGGTTTGCATGAGGGCTTCAACGATGCCATTGCCTTTGATAGGCAATTGTGTACCAATAATCGGCGCGGCCTTGGCTAGATTGGTGTGTTCCGCGACTATGGTCAACTCATTCTTCCGCTGGTCCAGTAGAGCCACGCGAACCAGGTCTACACCAATTGCGGTCGCCAACTCATCCACCACTATTTGCAGGGATTGCTGCAAATCTGACGAGGCGGAAATTTCTGCTACCAGTCGGTTAACCAGCGCAATTTCCTGGCTTCGTTTTTCTGCGGCAGCGCGGTCTTTTTCTGATTGTTCGGTTAGGCGCAGGTTTTCCAGGTGGGCGGAGAGGCGGTCGGCGACGGCCGTTACAATTTCGGCCGTTTCTGCATCGTGCACTGTCAGTCCCGGTAAGGTAAGCTGCCCGATGGTTTCGCCTTGAATTTGTAGGGGCTGAATAAACGCGGGAATAGCCTGGCTGCCAACGGCCGTTGCGCCATCATCATGCCCATTCAGATAAGGCTTCACCTCAAGCAAATCATAATCGTAAGCCAGGTCTGCCTGGTCACTGAGGTAATCTTGCCACCCTTCACGAGTCAGGCGGCGAGAAAGCTCTTGCAGCCCTTTTAATGCGTCTTCAGACCGTGAGTAAGAACGGGCATTTTGCAGCGCGACCGCCACCTGAGAAGCCAGGGTGGTTACCGTTTGCAGATCAGATTCACCGAAGTAACTGAGCTTATCCGACCGTACGTCCAGCACACCCAACACCTGGCTACCCAGGGCAATCGGCACCGCCATTTCTGAACGAGTATCTGCTAGCAGTGGATGGGGCATAAACCCTTCGCCTGCCCCTTCGTAGTTACGAATAGCGCCCTTAACCGTCCGGGCCACCGAGGCCACCAACGACCCTTCGGCGGCCAGCGGAATGCGCCGCCCTTCGGTCACCATCTGCCGCCCCACCTCACCAGCACCGGCCGTCAGCACCAACGTTTGACCGCTGTCATCAAGCAGATGAATATGAGCGTGGTACAAATCAAATTTACTCTTGGTCAGGTCAGCTACCTGTTGTAATAACTCTTGCGGATCCAGGATTGTCGCGGCAGCTGTACTTACCTCAGCTACCGTGCTCAATTCGGTGGCATTTTTGGCCAAAAGCGCTTCGACTTGTTTTCTGGCCTCAATATCCACTACAGAAGCCAGAATGGCGGGTTCGCCGTCATAAGTCACCAGTCTTGCGGAAAGCAGCGCCCAGAACTGGGTGCCGTCACCGCGCTTTAAGACCACTTCAAAATCTTTGACGCCACTTTCTTCGCGCACTTTTGTCAGGAATCTGCTCCGATCGGCCGGATCTGCATAAAAGTCAGGGGTTCGCTGGCCAATCAGCTCTTCTCGGGGCAGCAAGAATGTTTGCGTTAGCGTCTCGTTGACGTAGGCAACAAGACCGGTGGAAACCCGCGAAATAACAATTGGCAACGAGATGGAGTCCAGAATAGCCTGAGCCTGAGCCTTTTCCTGTTGTGATTTAGCAAACAGTTGGGCGTTTTGCAAACCAATGGCGACCTGCCAGGCAACGGATTGCAGCATTTCGACATCTTCTTCGTCTAAGGTGCCTGCTTGCCGGTTTTGCACGTCCAGTACCCCCAACACTTCACCTTCTAGCGTGATGGGAACGGCAATTTCTGCCTGCGTGTCGGGGAGCAGCGGGTTGGGCAGCCAGTCTGGGTCTGTCGAGACATCTGGCACCAGGGTCGGTGCATTGTTGGCCGCGGTACGACCCACCAGACCCTTACCTACTTCAATTTTATGCCCGTTGGCCAGCAGAGCTTCACCAGCAATCCCCGTACCACCGGCCATCACCAGGTATTCGCGGGCTTCATCCAGGAGGTAGATGTGGGCATGGTAATAGTTGAACTGCACTTTTAGCAGCTCTACAACGGCCGTGGTCAACTCAGCTGTGTCCAGGATGGTGGAAAGTCGGTGACTGACTTCGGAACTGGTTGCCAAAGCCTGGGAATGCTGCTGTAAATCGGCCACAACTTCCTGCATTCGTTTGGCCATCAGGTTAAATG
>CAUJGI010000068.1 GCA_963169155.1 Chloroflexota bacterium | reverse complement strand
CCGCAGGTGCTCTTTTTGGATGAGCCAACGGCCGGTTTAGACGTGGCCTCACGCACGGAACTGCACGCGGTGATGCGCGAGCTGCGCGGCAAAAGCACCACAATCATCCTGGCCACACACGACATGGCCGAGGCAGAGCAGCTGTCTGACCGGGTGGCGATTTTGCTGAACGGCCGTATCGCCACCATCGGTACCCCGCTTGAAATAACCGCCACCGGGGCCGGGCTGACCAAAGTGTCGGTACACACCCGGGACAATCTGCTGCTGAACAGCCAGCACACCTTCCCCGCCGTTGAGCAAGTTTTGCCGAAGGAAAGCTACGCCATCTTTTTTAGCCGCGACATCGGCCAAACCGTGCCTGCGCTCATCGCTTTTGTGCAGGCGGAACAGGATGAACTGATCGATTTGCGGGTGGAACGGCCGTCCTTAGAAGAGCGTTTTCTGGAATTAACCAACCATCAAGGTATGGGAGCATAACCATGGCTGCTTTTGCCACACATTTCCTCTTTGAGTTCAAAACCGGGATTCGCAACAAAACCTTGCTGCTGATGAACTATCTCTTCCCGCTCGGCTTTTACCTGATGATGGGCGCCATCATACCGGGGATCAACCCGCTGTTCCGCGACACGATGATTCCGGCGATGATCGTCTTTGCCGTGCTGGCGGCCACCTTTTTGGGTCTGCCCGACCCGCTGGTCAACGCCCGCGAAACGGGCATCTTGCGCAGCTACAAAATCAACGGCGTGCCCGCCTCCTCTATTTTGCTGATTCCCGGCTTAACCACGGGGCTGCACCTGACCATCGTCGTCCTGCTGATTACGTTCAGTGCGCCGTGGTTATTTGATGCGGCCGTTCCCGCCAATGGCCTCAACTTCTTCCTGGTCATGGTGGCTCTGTCGCTGGCCTGCGCCGGGCTGGGGCTGCTGATTGGCGTTGTCTCCCCCTCCACCCGCATGACGGTGCTCTACTCGCAGGTCATCTTCATCCCCTCGATGATTTTGGGCGGTCTGATGCTGCCGTACAGCATGCTGCCACAGGCGGCCCGCTATTTTGCCCAGCTCATGCCCGCCACCCACGCCATGAACGCCTTCAACGGCCTGGCCATGGGGGCCACGGCCGATTTTAACCCGTGGGCGTCGGTGAGCATCCTGGCGAGCAGTGGGCTGCTGGCTTTTGGGCTGGCGCTGTACCTGTTCAATTGGGACAGCAAAAACAGCCAGCAGCGCGGCCACCGTGCCCTGGCACTGCTGGCCTTTTTGCCGTACGTGCTGGGCATCTTGTTTCTTCAAAAATAGGACACAGATGAACGCAGATTTTCACAGATTTATACCTGCGTTCATCTGTGTCCCTTTCATTCATAGCGGCTTCGACGTGAGCGCAGCCGAACCATTGCATAATCCTTGTAAGGTGTAGCCATGAAAATAAAAAAATGGTTGCTGACTGGATTTGCCGGAATCCTTCTGCTTTGTTTGGTATTGACCGGAATTTCGGTCCTGATCAACCGAAATTTGCTCAAGGAATCAGCAGAAGTTGCGACGTTAAGCGACCTGGAGAAGGCCCGCTTATCTGAATTTTTCCAGGTACGGCAGGCGGTGGGCGGGCAGGTTTGGCCGGGGTGGGATACGGCCGTTATCCCCGTCATTGTGTACAACGAAGCGTATGCTTTTTTGCTGGGTTATCCCGATGCCGACCCGCCTGCGGGCTGGGTTCAGGTGCCGCAAAACAGCCAAAAAGGCACGGCCTGGCAGCTGGTGCCCAACGATTTGTTTAACGGCGAACCGTATTACCGGCAGCCACTGCCCGCCAATGGGGACACACCGCAGGCGTTTACCGTGCGCGTCGGCGCGCAGTGGGTGGCCAGCATGACCACGATGGAGTGGATGGAGATCAGTCTGGCGGACCAGTTCCGCCGTGATTTACCATCTTTTTTAGCACCTGTGATTCCCTATGGGCTGTTGAATAAGCTGTTTATTCGCGGCAGCGAAGGGTACATTTCTCTGCTGGCCCACGAGTCGTTTCATGCCAATCAGGGTTCGGTGGCACCAGAAAAACTGGCGGCAGCCGAAAATGCGGCACCCTCCGGTGAATCTGGCTACCCCTGGGACGATGCATCGTTCCAGGCAGCCTGGCAAACAGAACTGGACATTTTGGCCGAAGCAGTTCAGGCCGATTCGGACGAGGCGATGGCCGAACTGGCCCGGCAGTTCCTGGCCCAGCGCGCCCAACGGCGTGAGGCAGCGGGTCTGAGCGACGAACTGCTCCGGTACGAGCAGCAGCGTGAATGGGTAGAAGGGCTGGCGCGCTACGTCGAGCTGGAACTGTGGCAGCAAGCAGCTCTCGACGACACCTACACGCCGGTGGATGCTTTGCAGGTCGATGGCGATTTTGCTGGCTATGGCACCTTCGACAAGCGTTGGAACCAGGAAGTGGGCCAGATTGGGCGCATGGCGGATGATGTGGGCGACGGCCGTTTCTACTACAGCGGCATGGCTCAGGCCGTCATACTGGATCACCTGCTGCCTGGCTGGAAGGACCAGGTGTGGGATGCCAATGTTTTTCTCGATGATTTGTTAGCTGGGGTTGTGGATTAGGGTTGGGAACGGCCGTTCCACTTCAAAAGGAGTTCTGTTATTAAACGCTACTTTACAAACAGCCGATTTTGGTTTGTACTCCTCGTGCTCGTTTGCTCGTGCGAGTCACTGTCCACGAGCACACCCCCTCCCACCGCA
>CAUJGI010000067.1 GCA_963169155.1 Chloroflexota bacterium | reverse complement strand
AGTTGGCAGCACTGCCATCAACACGCACTCCTTGAACGCCGTTGCTAATCTTGAAGCCGCTGAGCACGGTGGTAGCGGTATAGATCGAGGTGTTGGGGAATTGAATCAACGTACCCACTCCACTGCCTTCAATCACCGTAGTCTGGCGATCCGCACCGCGCAGGCTAACGCCCGGTTCCATCGTCATGGGGAACAGTTCGCCCAGGGCTTCATTGTAGGTGCCGGTTGCCACATAGATGGTGACATTGGGGCCGGTGACCTGGCTAAGGGCATGGGAGATGGTTTGCCAGGGATCCGTCTGGCTGCCATCCCCGGTGTTGCTGCCGCCATCGCTGTCTACATAGTAGGCAGTTTCGGCAGGCGGTTCCAGCACCGTGATGTAAGCCGTGCGTGTTATGGCATCGGCGGCGGAGGGGTTGCTAACGCTGAGCGTCACGGTGTAGATGCCTGGCTCTGTGTAAAGATGGGTATGGGCAACGGCCGTTGTGCTGCTGCTCGCCCCATCGCCATACTCCCAGGCCACCTCGTTGGCAAATTGGGATTCCTGGTGGAAGGTGACCAGCAGCGGAACCGTGCCAATACGCGGCGTGGCCGAAAAGTCGGCAATTGGCTCATCATAGACGTTGATGAGCGCGGTTTGGACGGCCGTATCGCTGGCATATGGATTGCTGGCTGTTAAAGAGACCGTGTACGTGCCGCCCTGCGTGTACACATGTGTCGGCGTGGCCGCCGTGCTGGTCTGACCATCGCCAAAATCCCACAAGTAGCTGGTAGCACCGGTTGACAGGTTGGCAAAACCGACCGCCAGGGGTGAGGGGCCAAAATCCACCCCCGCTTCAAAATCAGCCACCGGCGATTCATAAACCGTAATAAGGTTGGCGGCGGTTTGCGTATTGGACGCATACGCATTGCTGGCCGTCAGGCGCACGGTGTAAACACCGGGCACATCGTACAGATGGCTGTGGGTGGCACTGCTGACGGTGCTGATGATTCCATCGCCATAATCCCAAACATAACTCTCGGCATTGGTAGAGAGGTTGGTAAAGGTGACGGTTACATGGTTCAGACCTGAGGTAGGATCGGCGGTAAAAGCCGGTGTTGGCGGGGCCAGGACGGTAATGAGACTGGCCTTTGTCAAGGACTGGCTGCTGCCAGGATTAGAGGCAGTGAGCGTTACGGTGTAAACCCCTGGCGTGGTGTAGATGTGTGTGGGGGACAAGGCCGTACTGCTGCTGCCGTCACCAAACACCCACAAATAGCTGGTGGCGTTTAACGACGCATTGCTAAATTGGACGGAAAGCGGCGCGGCACCCTGGTTGGGAACGGCCGTAAAGGCTGGTACCGGCACGGCGTAAGTCGTGATGTAGTTGGTACGCGTTTGCACATCGCTGCCAAACGCATTGGTCGCCGTGAGGCTCACCGTAAAGCTGCCGGGTGTGGTGTAAAGATGGGTATGGGTAACGGCCGTAGTGGATCCCTGCGTGCCGTCGCCATAGTCCCAAAGGTAGCTGTCTGCCTGGGTGGAATTGTTGGTGAAAGTAACCGCCAGCGGCACAGTGCCAGATTGCAAATCGGCGGTAAATGACGCGTCTGGGGCAGAGTTGACCAGAATATAACCAGACCGGGTCAGGGTATCGCTGCCGCCCGGATTCATGGCCGTGAGCGTAACCGTGTACACGCCTGACTCCAGGTAAAGGTGCTGCGGATTAAGCGCCGTGCTGGTGCTGCCATCACCAAAGTTCCAAAGGGCGCTGGTGTCGTTAAGCGAGTAGTTGGTAAAACTGACCAGCAGCGGCGATGTGCCAGAAGTAGGCGAAGCCAGGAAGCTGGCCACCGGTGCATCATAAACATTGACATAGGCCGGGCGCACGCTGCTGTCGCTGCTGTAGGCATTGCGGGCAATCAGCGAGACGGTGTAGGCCCCGGCTGTGTTGTACACATGGGTATGCACGGCACTGCTGACTGTGCTGGTGTAGCCATCGCCGTAATCCCAAACAAAGTCGTCGGCTTCGGTAGACAAATTGGTGAAGGTAACTTCCAGCGGCGTGCTGCCGACCAGGGGTGTGGCGGTGAAGTTGGCCACAGCTTGCGGGTACACGGTGATGTACGCGGTTTTAACGGCCGTATCTGAACTCACTGGATTTTCGGCCGTCAGCGTGACCGTGTAAGTGCCAGGTACCAGGTACATGTGCGCGGGTGAGGTAGCGTAACTTGTCCCCCCATTGCCATAAGACCACACATAATTGGTGGCATTTTCAGAAAGATTGGTGAAGCTAACGATTAAAGGCGCGACGCCACTTTGGGGCGAGGCGGAAAAATCGGCCACCGCCGGATCATACACAGAAATGTAGTTGTTGCGGCTAAAGGATTGGCTGCCGTAGGCATTGGTCCCCGTCAACACAACGGTGTAGGTACCAGGTGCGGTATAGCTGTGTGAATGTGTTGGCGTTTCCGCTGCACTGGTTGTGCCATCTCCATAGTTCCATACATAGCTGTCGGAAAACTGCGAAGCGTTGGTGAATTCCACCGCCTGCCCGGTGAGGCTGGCCAGCGGCGATGCGCTGAAATTGGGTACCGGCAGGTCATAAACAAAGATGTAGGCCGCTTTGGTTAACACGGCCGTTCCGCCCAGCCCCGCAGCGGTTAAGGTAACGGTGTACGTGCCGCTGTTGGTATATTGGTGGGTGGGATGAACGGCCGTACTGCTGCCGCCATCGCCAAAATCCCACAAATAGGTGGTGGCATCCGTGGTATTGTTGGTAAAGCTTGTGGTAAACGGCCGGGCACCTTGTGGCGAAACGGCCGAAAAATCCACCGTGGGCAAGGGAGCTGTGGTAAAACTCAGGAGCCCGCTGTTGGTCGCAGAGATGCCGTCCGTCGCGGTAATGGTCCAGTAGTACGTGGTGGCAGGTTGTAACGGCCGTTCCGTCGGCACATACGTCGTCATCACGTCGGTCGCCTGGACCATGTTTAGCGGGTCATTGCCAAAAGCCACCGTGACCGTCAGGCCAGCGCCTGAATAGCCATACAAATAACCTTCGCCATCCACATCGGACACGTCCCAGGTTAAAACAGCATCAATGGACACATCAGTCGCGTTTGATGGTGGGCTGTAATTTTCCACAATGGGGGCCGTGTTGGGCACTGTGCTGTTATCCAGGTACATCGTGTCCAGATTAAAGATTGCGCTGCCCAACCCCTGACCAAATTCGGCATTGTCTGGCCCCTCGCCGCCAACGGCCGTATTGGCCACAAATCTGCTGTTGGTCACGTAGACCGTGCCGCTGTAGTTAAAGAGGCCACCGCCTAAAGCGCCACCGCCACCCCCGGCACCGCCGTAGCCTCCGCCGCCGTTGCCCCCATTACCACCAGCAAAGGCCGAAACACCACCGAAACCCCCCGCATTTCGACCACCACCGCCACCACCACCGTAAAGCCCATCATAACCATTGTAATGGCTTGAGTATCCACCACGGCCGCCGCCACCCAGACCACCATACTGACCGCCGCCATGAGCACCGGCACAGCCTGTACTGCCGCCGTTACCGCGGGGGCCACCTCGGCCACCCGTCACCGCATTGTTGGTCAAAGTGGAATTGATCAGTTGAACAGTGCCGCCATCGTTGAAAAGGCCACCACCAAAAGCACCGCCGCCGCCACCACCGCCAGTGCCGTACCCGTGCGAACCACCATTGCCACCCGTAGCGCTGTTGCCTGTTATTTCACTGTCAATAACAAAAAGAGTGCCTGTACCAGAATGGAAGATGCCACCACCGCCGCCGTAAAACGGTGCAGTGGTGCTGTTGCACGATGAGCCACCGCTGGCTCCTTTTACGTCATTGTCCCGAATAATGCTGTTTTCAATCTGAACCACACTGGGGCTGCTGTTGAAAATGCCACCGCCACGCCCATCGTCAACGCCTTCATAGCCATTGGCAATGGTCAGGTCGGCCAGGATTACCGTGCCAGAGATGATAGTGAAGATACGGCCGTTGCCCCCTCCATCCACACTCAGCAGTGCCGCGCCAGGTCCCTGCACCACCATGCTCGTGACAATATCCGGCAGGCTGCTGCCCAGAGCAATGGTGCCGCTCAAACCAGTCAAATCAAGCGTATCGTCACCGCTTCCGGCGAGACACTCATTGGGGCTGCTGCCAGACACCGTGTCTGCATTGGCAGCCGTGATCGCTTCGCGCAAGGTGCACTGCCCGTCATTGGCCACAACGTCCGCCAGGCTGTTTACCACAATGTCACCGGGGGCGGCATGGAGTAACTGAATGTTTTGTACGCTTTGGTACAAAAAGATTAGTAATAAAGAGGTTAGTAAAATTGGAACAATGAGTAAACTAATCTTAGACTTGGAAAACATCAATTCCTCCAAATAAGGCCAAGAAGGGCAATCATAAACAGTCACCTGAACCTCAAAGTTCAAGGCCAGGTATGTAATGGGCAGAAAGTTCTTCCAAATAAAATAACGTGGAATCTGCCAACTACTTACCCACAGACGATATGCAATTCAATTTATGATGCGAGTGTGAAAGGCGAAAGGGAGAAACAACTGGATCACCACAATCGCCGAAAGGGTAGCTCTTTCGGCTTACAACGATGATTAAGTGTTTGTGAAATTACCAGCAAGCGACTGGCATCTGAATGCAGCAGGGGTGTACCAGGCGGTGGCTTTTGGGGGTCCCCTGTTAATTGCCTGCGGGCTGCAAACGCGGCCGGTGGCGGATAAACCAGATATTTTCGGCCGAGTAGACCAGCAGCGCCAGCCAGATCAGGCTGAAACCCACCAATCGATCCACCGTAAACGGCTCGTGGTAAACCAGTACGCCGATCAAAAATTGCAGCGTCGGGGCAATGTATTGCAGGATGCCAATGGTGGCCAGTTTGATGAGCCTGGCCCCGGCGGCAAAAAGCAGCAGCGGTACGGCCGTTGCCACTCCGGCAAACCCCAGCAGCAGCGTCGTTAAGCCATCGACGTGCCCAAAAGCGGCCGTTCCCACCGCCTCCAGGTAAACCAGGTAGCCCAGCGCGGGCAGAAACATCAGCGCCGTCTCCAGCGATAACCCTTCCAGCGATCCCAGCGGCGCCGTCTTGCGAATGAGGCCGTATAAAGCAAAGGTGGTCGCCAGCGTCAGGGCAATCCAGGGCAGCGCGCCGTAGCGCACCGTCAGGTAAATGACGCCCGCGGCCGCCAGGCCAACCGCCGCCCACTGGCCGCGCCGCAGCTGCTCGCCCAGAAAAAAGACGCCCATTAGCACGCTCGCCAGCGGGTTGATGAAGTATCCCAGGCTGGTTTCCACGATATGCCCCGCATTGACGCCCCAGATGTAGACAAACCAGTTGAGCGAAAGCAGCACCGCCGACGCGGTGAACAGCAGCAGGATTTTGGGCTGGGAGACGGCCGTTTTCACCCACCCCCACTGCCGCCGCACCAGCAGCAAAACCAGCACAAACAGCAGCGACCACGCCATGCGGTGGCTCAAAATTTCCAGCGCGGGCACGTGCTGCAGCGTTTTCCAGTAAAGGGGAAACAAGCCCCACAAGCCATAAGCCGCTATGGCGTACAACATTCCTTTATTCATCAGTGTTTCCTTCCAAAGGGGTTAAATTGTTGCCAGTTGCAAGTTTGCAGGTTGCAGGTTGCAAGTCGCAGGTTGCAAGTCGCAGGTGATTCTTCTCACTTGCCACTTGCCACTTTTTACTTTTCACTTGCCACTTTTCACCTGCCACTTACGGTCCCGGCGTTGGCGTGGGTGGCGGAATCACCCGGATCAGGGTCTTGGACTCGCTTAAGGTGTCTTCCTCACCGGCCGTAACGGTGATTTCGGCCAATCCTTCCACATCAAGGGGAATCGTGACGGAGGTTTCCCAGTATCCCCAATAGTCGGTGGTAAAGCTAGACTGGCCAATGACACGGCCGTTTTCCATCAAAATCGACAAACTTACCGGCCCTTCACTCACGTTCAGCGCCGTGCCGTACAAAAACAGCTCCTGCCCGGCAATCACTTCCCGGTCCGGTGGGGGATTGCCAATGGTGACACCGCGTGCCTCCAGATCGGTGGGGGCCAACACGTCGATCGGTACCGACGCCTCACGCCACGTTTCCGAGCCCGGATCGCCGGTGCTGGCCACGGCGCAGGCTGGCCCGACCAGATTTTGCGGCACAATCACAAATCCCTGCCAGTATACCGGCCGGTTGCTGGCCCCCAGCACAAAACTTTGCTGCGCCACCCGCCGCTGGCAGTTCTCGGCCCAAATGGAGAGGGTAACGGTCCGATTGACCGCCAGCAAAATTTCGCCATCGAAGAAGATGTTGAAGCCGCCCACGCCTTTCTCGTCAATCTTGGGGCGGAACATCTCCAGGTAGCGATCCAGCCCTTCTTTGTTCAGCGCCAGCCAGACCGGCACCTCGTAAGACGAGAGCACCGTGCCATCGGCGGCGCGCAAATCGGCCCGGATCACGGCCGCGCCGCTGACGTAGGGCGGCGGGATGATGTCGGCCTGCCAGCCAAAGTCGCTGGCATCCACAACCTGTTCGGTGAGCAAACGGCCGTTGCTAGACACCAACGACAAATAAACCATCTCATCGGGATTACGCTGCACCAGGCCACGCGCTGTGGTGGGGCTGCCCAGCACCAGCACCGCGTTTTCGCTGGGGGCACTGATGTTAATGAGGGAGTCAACGGCCGTGGGCGTGATAGAAGGCTTCGGCGTCGGCTTGACGGCCGTGCCTTCACCCACCGCCACAACGGGCGTAGCCACCCCGCTCACCGGCTGCCGCGTGCTGATGTCCATCGTCGCGGGCAGCGAAGTGGGCGTGGCCGACGGCAGCACCACCTGCGACACCAGCGTGGGCAGCGGTCCTTCCGGGGTGTTGCAGCCAATCAGCAGCCAGCCCAACAAAGCGGCCAGCAGCAATACCACCCATCGCCCCCGTCTGGCGCCCTTGTTTGCCTGAAAAAAAGAGAGAAGTTGCGCTTTTTGTGCCATCGGTCCATTTTAATCCCTCATGAGGTACTTTGCCAGCAAAGGCCCCACGGGCTACAATCGCCACTTTGTATGGAGATTTTCCTGCTGCTCTTTTGGCTCCTGCTGCTCGGAGCCGCCGCCTGTATGGCCCTGCTGCGATTTCGTGCGGCCTGGACCTGGCCAACGGCCGTTGGCCTCCTGGGTCTGGTGCTGCTCATCTGGCTGGGCCTGCGCCCCCAACTGCCCCTGGAAGCAACATTTTTCGGCTGGTCGGCCAGCGGCTTTTTGCCCGACTGGACCTGGCGCGTCGACCTGGCTGCCTGGGGTATGACCACCTGGGTGCTGCTGCTGGGAACGGCCGTTGCCCTGCGCGCCTTTCTCCAACCTAAGCGTGCCAATCAGCCCACCGCACCCGCCAGCCTGCTGCTGCTTGCGGCCGCCGCGCTCAGCGTCATCTGGTCCGATGGCTTCACCGGGCTGCTGGCAGGCACCACGCTGCTGCTGACCAGCTGGCTGGTCACGCTCTGGCTGGCCGGAGAGCGCAGCACGGCGTTTCTGTTCAAGGGCGCGGTTTTGCTGGTGGGGCTGCTGCTCAGCTGGCCGATTGGCTCCAGCCGCACCGCTCTGATCGGCGCAGCGCTGCTGCTCAACGTCTGGCCCCTGCCGCTGTGGCCGCCAAAAAATGTAGCGGCGGGAACGGCCGTCACCACCCTGGCCCTGCTGCTGCCGCCGCTGGCGGGCGGTATGCTGCTCATCCGGCTGCTGCCAGTGGCCCAGCTCAGCCCGGCCATAAGCCTGCTGCTCACGGTGCTGGCCCTGGTCGGTTTTATGCATGGCTTGCAGCTGGCCTGGAACCGGCTGCATCTGCCCGGTTATTCCGTCACCGCCCTGCTGCTGGCGCAGAGCCATCTGCTGCTGCTGGCCGCCATTTGGGTCGGCGAAGCGGGCGTGGCGGCCGAGCTGCGCGTCCTACTGCTGGCCGGGGGCACATTTTATTTGCTGGTCACCCAGCCGTTGACCAATCGCTGGCTGCGCTGGGCGGCGGGCGGTGTGGCCCTGGCGGCGTTGGCGGGCCTGCCCCTGACGGCCGGATTTGCCAGCCGGGCCGGTTTGTACGCCATCTGGCTGGCCGACGGCCGTTGGGCGCTGGTCCTGGTGCTGGCATTGCTGCACGTGCCGCTGGTGCTGGCCGGGATGTGGCTGCTGCGCGGGGAAACGGCCGTCAGCGAAACAACCGCTGCCCGCGCCTGGCCAGACTGGCTGCGCGAAGGGCTGCCGCTTTTACCGGCGTTGGAGCTATTGAGCGTCAGCAACGTCATTTGGGGCAACGTGCCCCTGCTGGCCTGGGCGGCCATTTTCCTGGCGGCAGCCGTCGGGGTTGTGCTGCCCCGCTTTGTTGGTAACGCACAGCAAGTGCGGCTGACGCTGCGGCAGGCGTTGGGCAACGAACGGCCGTTTGCCGCCAAACTACCCTCGCTCAAACAACTGGGGCTGGGGGTGCAAACGGCCGTCAACGACGCC
>CAUJGI010000066.1 GCA_963169155.1 Chloroflexota bacterium | reverse complement strand
TGTGATATGCGTCATCGCTTCCCGGATTTCGTTGAGATCGTCGTGGGTCAATTCGATGTTAACTGCGCCGAGATTCTCGTCCAACCGGTGCAGCTTGCGCGTGCCGGGAATGGGCACAATCCACGGCTTTTGCGCCAGCAGCCAGGCCAGCGCAATTTGGGCCGGAGTGGCGTTGTGTTGGACGCCGATGCGCTCCAGCAGTTCAACCACTGCCCGGTTGGCGCGAATCGCTTCCGGCGTAAAGCGCGGGTTGCGGCTGCGAATGTCGGAGCTGTCGTAGGTGGTTTCTTCGGTGACTTTGCCGGTTAGGTAGCCGCGCCCCAGCGGGCTGTAGGGCACAAAGCCGATGCCCAGCTCTTCAAGGGTGGCAAGGACCTCATTTTCTTCAACGGCCGTCCACCAAATCGAATATTCACTCTGCAAAGCGGTGACGGGCTGTACCGCATGCGCCTGGCGGATATGCTCGGCGCTGGCTTCGGACAGCCCAAAGTGCCTCACCTTGCCTGCCTGAATCAAATCCTTCACGGCTCCGGCCACATCGGCCATCGGCACGTCCGGGTCAGGGCGGTGCTGGTAAAACAGATCAATCACATCCAGCCGCAGCCGCTTGAGCGATTCGTCGGCGACGCGCTTGTTTTGCTCGGGGCGGCTGTCCAGGCCCGTTCCCGGTGCTGGCCCATTGTCGCCATGTTTGAAGCCAAATTTGGTGGCGATGATTACCTGGCCTTTGAACGGTTCCAGCGCTTCGCCCACCAGTTCCTCGTTGGTGAAGGGGCCGTAGACTTCGGCCGTATCGAAGAAGGTGATGCCGCGCTCAACCGATTGGTGCAAAAAGTCGATCATCTCCTGTTTGTCTGTTGGCGTGTCGCCAAAACTCATCCGCATACAGCCCAGCCCCAGGGCTGAGACTTCCAGTTTGCTGTTGCCAAGTTGTCGTTTTTGCATGTTCATATTCCTTTGCTGGTGTGTGTAGAGACGTTGCATTGCAACGTCTCTAATCGTTTTTTAAGACGGCGTTTTCGTACACTTCAATTTTGTGGTTCAGCAGGTCCAGGGTTTCCTGCATTTCGGCCATCCTGGCCAGCAGCTGAGTGCGCTGCTCCACTAAAATTGCCTTCCTGGCTTCAGTGGTATCGTCGCCCTGCTGCACCAGCGCGTAATACTCAATCAGCACTTCAATGGGCAGTCCCGCCGCCCGCATGCACTTGATGAAGTTCACTCGACGCAGATCCAGTTCGTTGAAATTGCGGATACCGCTGTCGGTGCGGTTGACCGCTGGCAGCAGGCCGATTTTTTCGTAGTAGCGCAGCGTGTCTATCGACAGCCCTGATTGTTCACTCACTTCGGAAATCTTCATATTTGCACCTCCACGGGTAGTTTACAACCTGGAGTTAACTCTAAGTCAAGGGGAATTTTGAAATTGGTTGGGGAGCGGCATCTTCCAGGTGTGACGCACTTAAAAAGCGTGTCGCACCGCTGGTGTTACGCCTTGGAAAAGCGGAAGTGAGTTTCGCGCTGGGGCAGATCAACCGACTGGAGCTGGACCTGCACCGTGCTGTCTAGTGCGGTTGGCTCTTTTTGGTAGATGCTGGTTTCTGTGCCGAGGGCAGGCAGCAGCACCAGGTCACGCTTACCGCGCTGATCGATGATGATGCCTTCGCCAGTCCATTCGGGGTGGCGTAAGAGGTAAACGGCCGTCCAATGCCCATTCGACAACCGTTCCGCATAGCGCACATCCCCGCTCACGGCATACGCCGCACCGACCCGTTCCATCACGGCCTGTTCATCCAAAATGGGGTCGCCGTTGAGGAAGGCGCGCAGCTGCTGGTGCACCACCAGGTCCAGGTAGCGGCGCAGCGGGCTGGTTGCCTGCACGTACTGGTCCAGCCCCAGCCCGGCGTGGCGGCCGGGGGTGCTGCCCGGCTGGCTGCCGGTCATCGTTTTGCGGCGGGCAAAGTTGGCTGAGGGGGTGTCACCTTCAATAATTTCGCTGGGCGCATCCTGCGTGGTGTAGGGGATGGGGATGTTGTGCTGCTGAGCAAATTGGGCCACGGATTCGCCAGTCATCAGCATCGCTTCGCGGACGAGATCGCGGCTTTGCAGGGCGGGGAGCGGCCGTATTTCCACCGCGCCGTTGTCATCCAGCCGAATTTTCACCTCGGGCAAGTTAATTTGCACCGCGCCGTTGGCCACGCGACGTTTTTCGTACGCCTGGGCGATGGCCAGCAATTCGCGGAAGGGTGTTTCGTCCAGCCGGGCTTGCGCCTCGTCGTAGCTCAAGCGGGTGACCCGCACCGTACTGGGCACAATTTCCAGGTTGACAATCGTGCCGTCCGACAGCACGTCCAGGCCAAAAGAAAGGGCGGGGGAATTGTCCTTGCGGCCCAGGGCCAGCAGGTCGGTCAACCCTTCGGGCAGCATGTGGATGGTGCCTTCGGGCAGGTAAAGGTTGGCGCCTCGGGCGCGCGCTTCCAGGTCGATGGCGCTGTCCGGCGTGACCACGGCCGCCACGTCGGCGATATGGACCCAGAGACGGCCGTTGTCCCAGCTCAGGGCGTCGTCGGGGTCGCTGCTGCCCGCGTCGTCGATGGCCAGGGCGGTCAGATGGGTGAGATCGCGCCGCTCTTCATCGGGCAGCGCCGGGATGGGCAGGTCGGGCTGGCTGGTGGAGACCCCGATGCGGCTGGGGTACGGATTGACGGTTTCGTCCCAATAGCCCAATTTAAGCAGAAAGGCGTGGGCGTTTTCTGGCGTTTCGCTCTGGTTGAGCTGGCGCAGCACCTGGCTGCGCTCCTGCTGGCCCATGGCCACGGCGGCGATTTCTTGCAGGAAACGGCTGTCTTGCGGCAAAAACATTCCCTGGTTCACCCGCTGGGCAAAGGCGTCCCACATCTGGGCTTCGGCCGCTTTGGCGGCGCGGGCTTCTGTGGCAGCGGCGACTTCTTCCGGGGTGTGCACGGTGATTGCTTCAAGCGTGCCGCTGAAGTGCAGCCCATCATGCACTGCCTGCCAGATGGCCCACACGGTGGCTGGGGTGAAGCTGTCGTAGGCCAGTTCAGACAGCTCGGCCAGCGTGGTGGTTTCGCCAGCCAGCAGGTCCCAGGCGGTGAGCAGTTCCCCCGG
>CAUJGI010000065.1 GCA_963169155.1 Chloroflexota bacterium | reverse complement strand
CTGGGGGCCGATGATTTGCCCATCATGGCCGTGCCGCAGAAATTGGCAGGCGAGAATGGAAGAGCGGCCGTTATTGGGGCGTTGTTTGGCCTGGTTCTGGGCAGCTTCAGTGCAGCCGCGGGTGCCTGGCTCATTCAACAGCTGATGCAGCTGCTATAATCCCTGCAGGATTTTGTGTAGAGACGTTGCATTGCAACGTCTCTACGTGTGGAGGTAAAGATGCCAAGACAAAAATTAAGCAGTGAAGAGATTCAACAGGCGCTGGCCGATTTGCCGGGCTGGGTGGTAAAAGAGGGCAAGCTGTACAAGCAATATAAGTTTAAAAGTTTTGCCCAGGCGCTGGGGTGGCTGGTGACCGTGGGTGTACAGGCCGACAAGATGGATCACCATCCCGAATGGTGCAACGTGTACAACCGTGTCGAGGTTTTTCTGGTTACCCACGATTTGGACAATTCCATCAGCGGTTGGGATGTGGAACTGGCGCAGCACATGGAGAAAACGGCCGTACCGCTCCTTCAATAACTCAACCCAGAGACTCTGGGTGTCATCTGGGCAATCGGTGGATTTTCTTTTGAAACCCATCCAACGGCCGTTGCCCAAACCCAGGCAAATAAAAAAGCACCCAGTTGGGTGCTTTTTGTTTAGTAGCGGGGACGCGATTCGAACGCGCGAC
The DNA here is from genome assembly GCA_963169155.1 of Chloroflexota bacterium. Classification (GTDB taxonomy): domain Bacteria; phylum Chloroflexota; class Anaerolineae; order Promineifilales; family Promineifilaceae; genus Leptofilum. The sequence goes on along the minus strand of CAUJGI010000065.1, from coordinate 1,922 downwards.
CTCCGGGTTATGAGCCCGACGAGCTGCCTCTGCTCTACCCCGCATCAACAGAGGGGGATTATATCAAGCTCAAACGGATTGTCAAGAAGTTAACATAATGTCGATCGAGTGATCAGGTATGGCGGCCGCCTTTGAGGTCTTCCTGGAGTTGTTCCAAAGCGGCCCAGCTGCCTGCGGCGGCCAATCGCGCCTGTTCTGGCCACGTGTCGGGGAAGGCCACCCGAATACCGGCCTCTTCGCGCACGATTTGCTCAAGTTGGGCCACGCTCGCACCTGCCAATTCGGCGAAGGTGAAGATACCTGCCTCATGCAAAATGCCCTCGATTTTGGGACCAATTCCTTCGATGATTTTGAGATCATCTGGGGCAGATGGTTCGGTGAGGGGAACGGCCGTACTGCGTCCCGGCTCACTGACGGCAGCCATCTGCGGCGCGTGATGCGCATCGCCGGCGTGGGCTTCAGCTTGCAGCTGCGGTGCATGATGATCATCGGCGTGGGTTGGTTCGCCCTGCGGGATGCTGTTCCGGTACAGTCCCCAGAGGAAAACCAGGAGCAAAATCAGCCCAATCACCAGCGGAACCCAGCCCGGTACACCCACCGGTTCTGTAGCCCTCTCCGCCTGTAAAAAAATAGCCGCTTGTAGATAATTCATAACGTTTCTTCTTCCCTGAGTGAACGATAAAATAGCGCCTGAATGTTACCCGAGGAAAGAGCGTGATACAAATCAAACTGTTTGTTGGCCAGGAATGCCCTGGCAGCCACCATAATTGGAGCGTCTCATGATTATCGAATACAAAGGAAAACGGCCGCACATTCACCCAACGGCCTATATTGCCCCCACGGCCACCCTCATTGGCGACGTGGTGATTGAGGCCGAAGCCAGCGTCTGGTTTGGCGCGGTGATTCGGGGGGATCACGGCCGTATCATCATCGGGGCGCGCAGCAGCGTGCAGGACAATGTGGTGGTGCATGTCAACGGCCGTCACGACACCATCGTTGATAGCGACGTGACAATTGGCCACGGGGTGGTGATTGAAGGGTGCCATCTGCACAGTGGGGTGCTGGTGGGCATGAACGCCACCGTGCTCAGCGGGGCGGTGGTAGAAGCCGGTGCCTTGGTGGCCGCCGGAGCGGTGGTGGGTGAAAACCAGCACATCCCCGCCGGGATGCTGGCCGCCGGTGTGCCCGCCCGCGTGAAAGGTGCACTCTCCGAGCAAACCCAGGCTCGTCTGAAGGAAGCACCGCAGGCGTATGTGGCCTACGGCCGTTCCTATCCCCAGGATGCCAAAATCATTGATGAGGCGTGAAACGTGAAAAAGGCAATGTGTTGCCTTTTAGGCAGCCTCGTCCAGGGCCGCTTCAACCGCTTTTTTGATTTTGCCCTGGTGCACCAGCTGGCGCACCGCTTCGATGAGCGGGGCCATGTAGGTGTCTCCAGTTAAAAAGGGCACCTGCTGGCGAATGAGGCTGTAGGCAACGGCCGTTCCCACCCCCATCTGCCCATCTTCTTTCTGCCGCCGGAAATCAATCCCCTGCGCCGCGGCCAGCAGCTCGATGGCCACAATCGTTTCCGCATGGGTCAAAATCATCTCGGCCTGGCGAACGGCCGTAGCCCCCATGCTCACGTGGTCCTCAATGTTGGCGCTGCTGGGAATCGTGTCAGCACTGGCCGGATGCACCAGCACCTTGTTTTCCGAGGCCAATGCTGCCGCCGAGTAGTGGGCAATCATAAAGCCGCTTTCCAGGCCGCCGTTTTGCGTCAAAAACATGGGCAGAACGCCGCCGTTGCTGTTGGCGTCTACCAGCTGAGCAATGCGCCGCTCGCTCATGTTGCCAATTTCGGTCAGCGCCAATTTCAGGTAATCCATCGCCAGGGCGATTGGTTCGCCATGAAAATTCCCGGCGGAGATCACTTCCACATT
>CAUJGI010000064.1 GCA_963169155.1 Chloroflexota bacterium | reverse complement strand
ACCACGCTGCGGCAGCTGCGGGAGCACCATTTTCCCAAGGTGAGCGTCTGGACGCGGGGGGTGGATACGCAGCAGTTTCAACCTCGGTGGCGTTCGGAGACGTGGCGGGAGTTTTTGACCAACGGCCGTTCCCATTCCCCGCTCCTTCTCTACGTTGGCCGTCTGTCAGCCGAAAAGCGGGTGGAGTGGTTACGGCCGTTGCTGGACCAGTTCCCCGACGCCCGTCTGGCCATTGTGGGCGACGGCCCGGCACGGACCGAGCTGGAAACGCTGTTTGCCGGGACCAACACCATCTTCACCGGTTATTTGGGCGGCCACGACCTGGCTCAGGCGTACGCCGCCGCCGATATTTTTACCTTCCCATCCGCCAATGAAACGCTGGGTAACGTGCTGCTGGAGGCGATGGCTTCTGGTCTGGCGGTGGTGGCGGCCGCTTCTGGTGGGCCGCTGGACATCGTCTACCACAACCGCAACGGGCTGCTTTTCCAGCCCAACAGCCCGGCCGATTTTGCCGCCAAGGTGGGCACGCTGCTGCAAGATGCGGCGCTGCGCCACCAGCTCAGCCAGCGCGCCCGCCACGACGCCGCACAGCGCGACTGGGCCACGGTGCTCGACGGCTTATTGGAAAATTATGCCGAGGTGATGGTGCGGAAACGGCCGTTTCCCACCCCCAAACAGAAAAATTTAACCCGCCAATCTGTTACCACGTAATTGAGTAATTAGTAATTGGGTAATTGACTGACTCGCTCAATTACTTAATTACCAATAACCAATTACCAACTTTATGCGCAAAAAAATTCTTTTTATCGGTGGTTCGCTCAACCAAACCAAAATGGCCCACGCCGTCGCCCAACACCTGATGGACGACTACGACTGCGCCTTCACCCCGCTGTACGCCGACGCTGGCCTGCTGCGCTGGCTGTCCCGGCGCAACCTGCTCGATTTCACCGTTTTGGGCGGGGTGGGGCGGCGCCAGAGTGAAGATTACCTGGCGGCCAACAATCTGTCCCTTGACTATGGCGGCCAGCGGCACGAGTACGACCTGGTGGTCACCGGCACCGACCTCATCATCCAGCAAAACATTCGCCGCAAACCGATTGTGCTGATTCAAGAAGGCATGACCGACCCGGAAAATGTGATGTACCACCTGGTGCGCTGGCTGGGGCTGCCCCGCTACCTGGCCTCCACCAGCACCAACGGGCTGTCGCAGGCGTACCGCACTTTTTGCGTGGCGTCGCCGGGGTACAAGCAGTTTTTTGTGCGCAAAGGAATCGATCCGGGCAAGATTTTGGTGACGGGCATCCCCAACTACGACAATTTGGCCGCTGCGGCCGTGGGCGATTTTCCTTACCGCAACTACGTGCTGGTGGCCACGTCGGACGCACGCGAGACGTTTAAGCTGGACAACCGCAAACAGTTCCTGCGGCGGGCAGTGGCAATTGCCAACGGCCGTTCCCTCATCTTCAAGCTGCATCCCAACGAAAAGATGGACCGGGCCATGCGCGAAATCCGCGAAGTTGCGCCGCGGGCACTCATTTTTACCGAAGGTTCTATTGAGCCGATGATTGCCCACTGCGACGTGCTGATCACCCAATATTCCACGGTGGTGTACACCGGTATTGTGCTGGGCAAAGAGGTGCACAGCTATTTCGACGTAGCCCAGCTGAAGCAGCTGGCCCCGCTGCAAAATGGCGGCCAGTCGGGCCGAAACATTGCCCAGGCGTGCCAGCAAATTTTGGAAGCGGAAACGGCCGTTTCTCCCAAATCCCATTCATTTCCGCCACTGCCCCGGCTGCGTACCGGGCTGCAAACGGAGCGTTGAGCATGGCCAATCAACATGTGGTAACGGTGATTCAGGCACGCACAGCTTCCTCCAGGCTGCCGGGCAAGGTGTTACGGCCGTTGTGCGGCAAACCGCTGCTGGCCCGCCTGGTGGAGCGGGTCAAAATGGCCACGCTGGTGGGCATCGTCGTTGTGGCCACCACCACCGATGCGGACGACGATCCCATCGAGGCGCTGTGCCACGAAGAAGGGTACTTCTGCTTTCGTGGCCATCCCACCGACCTGCTGGACCGTCACTACCGGGTCGGCTGGCAGTTTGATGCCGACATTGTGGTCAAAATTCCGTCCGACTGCCCCCTCATCGACCCGCGCCTGATTGACCGGGTGCTGGCCGCCTTTCTGGACGCGCCAGAGCGGTATGACTACCTGAGCAACCTGCATCCCGCCACCTACCCGAACGGCAACGATGTGGAAGTGATGACGATGTCTGCCCTGGAAACCGCCTGGATTGAAGCTGCGCGCACGATGGAGCGAGAGCACACCACGCCTTATTTTTGGGAAAACCCCGATCGCTTTCGCCTGGGCAACGTCACCTGGGAAACTGGTCTGGATTACTCGATGAGCCACCGCTGGACGATTGATTACGAGGCAGATTATCACTTTATCTACAACGTGTACGCGGCGCTGTATCCGCAAAATCCGCACTTTAGCTTGAACGATATTTTGCAGCTGCTGGCGTGCCAGCCCCACCTGGCGGCGATTAATCAACATCTGGCCGGGGTGAACTGGTACCGGCACCATTTGGACGAGCTGAAGAGTGTCAGCGCCGCCATGACCCGTGAAGAACCCCGGCCGAAAACGGCCGTATCACCCCCCTCACTCACCCGGCAAGGAGGAAGCGTAGCCCAATGAAATTTCAAGTCGAGTTCACCGATCGTCGTTATGTGACAGTGGCTGTTGAGGCCCACTCTGAGGGCGAAGCGCTGATTTTGGCCCGGCGCGGTTGGCAAGAGATGGCCGATAAGGTGGAATGGGAAGAGGAACCGGCGGTGATT
>CAUJGI010000063.1 GCA_963169155.1 Chloroflexota bacterium | reverse complement strand
CAGCGTCATCTCCCGCTCCGCATCGGCGGGGGTCAGGTTGAGGGCACAGCCCACCATGAAGTTGGTCGGCTGGTCGATGGAGTTGCCCGCCTTGTCCAGGCCGCTGTTAAACTGCTGCTTGATCAGGTGAATCAGACCGGTGGGCACGATGTCGTAGCCGTCCATCGCTTCGGGATAATCGCCAATTTTGGTCGGATCGCCCATCGTCACAAACAGGTTGCGGATGCCCATGGCGTATGCCGCCAGCAAATCCCCCTGGATGCGCAGCAAGTTGCGCCCGCGCGTGGGGAAATGTAGGACTGTTTCCAACCCAACCGCTTTTTGCACCAGGTGGGCTGCGGCCCAGGCGCTCATGCGCATGCGCGCCAGCGGGCTGTCGGCCAGGTTGAGCAGATTGGCCCCGGCCTCCTTTAGCATGTGCGCCCCCTCAATGAGCCGCTGCGTGGCGATGCCTTTGGGCGGGCTCATCTCTACGGTGACCACAAAACGGCCGTTTGCCAGATTTTGCGCCAGCTGCGTGGGCGGATCGAGAACGGCCGTGGTTTGCTCGGCCTGGGTCATCACCTGGATCACCGGCAGGGGAATGGGCGATGGGGCGGGATGGTCCAGCGCGTGGCGCATGGCGGCAATGTGGACCTCATTGGTGCCGCAGCAGCCGCCCACCAGTGACGCACCCGCTTCCACCAGGGCACGGGTGTACTGGCCAAAATAGTCCGGCGTGGCCGGGTAAAGCACACGGCCGCGCTCCGTTTGCTCCGGCCAACCGGCATTGGGCGCGGCGCTCAACAGCCTATCGGGGGCCATCTGGCGCATCATCAGCAGCAGGCGCAGCACCTGGGCCGGGCCGCCGCTGCAAGTCACGCCAATGACGTCCACGTCCAGCGCCGCCAGCCGCTGGGCCACCACGTTGGGCGTATGCCCCAGCAGGGTGCGGTCATCGCGGGTAAAGGTCATCTGACTGACGATGGGCAAATCGGGAGCCAATTCACGGGCAACGGCGACGGCCGTTTCCATCTCGTACAAATCAGACATCGTTTCAAAGATGAGCAGATCCACACCGCCCGGCGTGGCCGTCAGCAGCGCCTCGATTTGCTCACGAAAGGCGTCGGCGGCTTCGGCGAGGGTCACCCGCCCCAGCGGCGTCAATCGCACCCCCAGCGGCCCCACCGAGCCAGCCAGCCACACCTCGCGAAAAGCGCTGCCAATCACCCGCCGGGCAATGTTGACCGCCGCCTGGTTAACGGCCGTTACCTGGTGCTGAAGGCCGTATTCCGCCAGCTTAAACCGGTTCGCGCCAAAGCTGTTGGTTTCGACCACGTCCGCCCCGGCTTCGATGTAGGCGCGGTGAATGTCGGCCACCACGGCGGGCCGGGTGAGGTTGATGCCGTCAAAGCTGGTGTCCATGGCCACACCCCGGCTGTGCAGCAGGGTTCCCATCGCGCCATCAAGCAAAAACGGCCGCTCGCGCAGCCGGGAAACAAATGTTTTTCTGTCCATCAACTAACTCTGTGGGGATGCGTGAAGCGTGAAACGTGACTTTCTCACGTTTCACGTTTCACGTTTCCCTGATTGTTAATTTTCACCGTTGTAAAACAGCTCTTGAATGAGAACGGCCGCTTTCTGGTTATCCAAAATCAGCACTGCCGCCCCGGCTTCGGTGCGGTAGCTGGAGACGTAGTCGTAGTCCAGCACCTCATTGTAAATATTCTCGGAGTCGATGCTGTTGGCGGCCGTAGCCAGGCGAATCATCTGCTCCAGGCTGAGATCGGTGCGCACACCATTTTCCACCTGCCGGTAGAGCGTGCCCGCCTGGGCAATGAGGCCTGTAAAACCCAGCGCTGCCGCTTTCTGGCGCACCGCCAGAACCACCTGCTGCTGGCGCGCCGCCCGACCAAAATCATTATCCTGATGGCGGGTGCGGGCGTACTTCAGGGCCGTCGCACCGTCAAGATGCTGCTGACCAGCCGGGATGAAAAGTGGATCAAAGCCATAGTCCATATCGGGAAAGGTGGGGTCATTAATCGCTACCGGCACGTAAACGTCAATGCCACCCAGGGCATCGATGCCATTGGTGACGGCGCTAAAATCTACCAGGATGTAGTGATTAATCGGTACGCCGAGGTTATACTCCACGGTCTGCATGGCCAGGGCGGCACCGCCCACCGGGTTGTTGCCGGCCGAGCCGTAGACAAACGCCGTGTTGATACGATCGCGGCCATGACCGGGAATCAATACGTACAAATCGCGGGGGATCGACAGGATTGACGCCGATTCGGTGACCGGGTCCAGCGAGATCAGCATCATGGTGTCGGTGCGCGAGATGAAGGCTTCACCCGGACGGCGATCGATGCCCATGAGCAAAATGTTGACGCGGTCGGACCCTTCCCACGGTTCGCTGGTGGGCACCAGCGTGGGCGTGGCCTGGCCCGGTATCAGCGTAGGCACGTCAGACGGGCCAATTTGCTCTAATGACAAATCAACACCGGCCACCGCCGCTACCGACTGCTCTAGCGGGTTTAACGGCCGATTTAACATCACTTGAAACGTAAAATACGCAAAAACTACAACCGCAATGCCGGAGAAAACGAAGGCGATAGAGAGCAAATAGGTTAGCCAGCCAGGTAAAACGGGTTGTGAGGATCGCAAAATGTACTCCTAATCAATACGAATAATAACTTAACAATCAATTCATGGACAAACAGGGTGCATTATACACGGAAACGGCCGTCATGCGGGATATAAAGGTGATGATTTGCCTACGGTTTACCCTTCGCAAACCACCCATCGATGTTAATAAAACAGAAAATGTTGATAAAAACCATTGACTTACGGCCGTTTTACGGTAGATTTGCCCCAAACCTGATTCAACAACCGAGAAAAGCTAATGAACGAGTTAACGCCAAAAATTGTAGATAAATTCGGCCGTCCGGTCCGTGACCTGCGCATTTCGGTCATCGACAAGTGCAACTTCCGCTGCCCCTACTGTATGCCTGCGGAAATTTTCGGTGCCGATTACAACTTCCTGACCAACGACCAGCTGCTAAGCGACGATGAGATTTTACGCCTGGCTTCACTCTTTGCCCAACTGGGCGTCACCAAGTTCCGCCTGACGGGCGGCGAGCCGCTGATCCGGCCCGAGCTGCCTGCGCTGGTGGCTCGGTTGGTCCAGGTGCCCGGCGTGGAAGACGTAGCCCTGACCACCAACGGCTACTACCTGGCCAAACACGCTCCGGCGCTCAAAGCGGCCGGGCTGCACCGGCTGACCGTCAGTTTGGATTCGCTGGATAATGAGGTGTTTCAGGTGTTAAACGGCCGTCGCGCCACCGTAGAGCGTGTGTTAGAGGGACTGGCCGCAGCCGAAGCCGCCGGATTCAACAAAATCAAAATCAACTGCGTGGTGAAAAAGGGCATCAACGACCACACCCTGGTAGATCTGGCCCGCCACTTCAAAGGCAGCGGGCACATCGTGCGCTACATCGAGTACATGGACGTGGGCAATCTGAACGGCTGGAAGCTGGATGACGTGGTGACGGCCGATGAAATTCTAGAAAAAATCGACGCCGAAATGCCCATTCAGCCCGTGCCGCCCAACTATCCGGGCGAGGTGGCCAACCGCTACCGCTATCTGGACGGAACCGGTGAGATTGGCATCATCGCCTCCGTTGGTGATGCCGGACTGTTTGTTAAAATGGTAGGTCCCAAGGCTCTCGTGGAAGCCAATACCGCCGCGTTTGACCAATTTGTATCGTCTCTAAGCCTGCGCACGCCGCAGCAATAACGGCGGGCGGTATCACCCCATGCCGGATCAGCCCTGAATCACCGTCGTCTGTTTCACTTTTATGTCTGCAAAGTCCAAGTCCATCCCCGCACAAATGTTCGCCTTTCTGTCCTCGTACGGACTGGCCATCACGGTGTTGACGTTTTTGTTGTTGATCACCTTTTTAGGCACTTTGTCCCAAAAGGACATTGGCCTGCTGGACAGTCAGCGGAAGTACTTTGATTCATGGTGGCTGATCCATGACCTCGATCTTGGTGGCACGCTCATCCCGGTGCCGCTGCCCGGTGGTGGGCTGCTCATGGTGATCCTGTTTTTTAACATGCTCTGCGGCGCGGTGATCCGCATCCGCAAGGGCTGGCGCACCATTGGTGTGCTGATTTCTCACCTCGCCATCATGTTCATGCTGGCTGCTGGATTTGTGAGCTTTCTCTACAAGACTGAAGGGGCGATGCCGCTCTTTGAAGGTCAGGCCAGTGATCAATATCAAAGCTATCACGAGCGCATCATCGATATCGATCGCTAAGACGCCTGCGGTAAAGGCGATGACAAGGCGCTGGTCATTCCGATGAAGCATTTTGAAGACCTTGATCCAGGGAAGGCACGCACCTTTTACGCCAAGGATCTGCCTTTTGAAATGCAGGTCACAGGCTATCGCCGTAATGCCAACGTGGTGCAGGCCGAAGATGGCGACAAGACAGCTATTGATGGCTATCGAGTCCAAGCGGTGAAAAACGCCAAGGAGGATGAAGCCAATCTGGCCGTGGTGGAAATCACGGTGAAGATTAAAGACGGCGCTGAACAACGCGCGATTTTGTGGGAACGCCAGATGGAGCCTTTCACGGTTAAAGTGGGTGATGTCAGCTACGCCATCTCCATCAGTCGTATGAAGTGGAAACTGCCCTTTGCCATTCGCCTGAATGACTTTGTGCGTGAGCTGCATCCAGGGACCATGAAGGCTAAAAAATATACCAGCCATGTGACCAAGATCACCAATGGTAAGGAAGAACCCAAGGTAGTGACCATGAACGTGCCTGTCCGTGATCAAGGCTATGTGGTTTACCAGGCCAGTTTCAGTCAGAACGCGAATGGTGAGCAGTCTGTTTTTACGGTCGTCACCAATCCTTCTGATCAGTGGCCCTTGTGGAGCTGCGTGGCCGTGGCCATCGGCCTCATTATTCACTTTCTCATGCATCTCATCCGCTTTCTTCGCCGCTCCATGAAGCCTAAGGCCGTGTGACAGTTGAACCCCCCGTCGCTTGTTTTTATGAAGACTCTTTTGTTAGCCGCCTGTTTGTTCCTGACTTCCTTGATCCATGCACAGTTGCCTGATCCGGCCATGCTGCTGAGTAAGGAAAATGTGTCTGCTTTTCAATCTCTGCCGATTCAGGAGGGCGGTCGAATCAAGCCGCTGGATACCTACGCACGGTTTCTTTTGCTGAGAATGCATGGCAAGCAAAGCATCGCGGTGGATCATGCACAGTTACCGAATGTGAAGAAACTCAAAGCGACGGAATGGCTTTTGATTTCCTGGTTTCGGCCGGACATCGCCCGTGATCTGCCTCTCTTTGTAGTGGATAATTCACAGGCGGTCGGGGAGATCGGAGTCGATCCCAAAGGCCTGCGTGATCGCTATTCTTGGAATGAGATTGTCAAAGGCAAGGAGGAGTTGGTGAAACGTGCCCAAGCCTATGGTGAGATCGATCAAGAGCAGCTCACGGGTGTTCAGCGTAACGTGATTGATCTGGCTAGAAACTTCTTCGATTTTGATGCGGTCAGCGATTTTATGACGGCAGCCCGCACGGATTGGCCCAAGGAGATTTCAGCCATCCTGCCGCCTGACTTGGCGAAACAAATCATAGGTAGCGGTGGTCTCACCGTCTGGGAATTGGCCGTCAAGCTGGGGGATCTCATTCGAGATCAAACGAAGATGGAAGCTCTCGGTGAAGAGGCGCGTGGCAAACTGCTGGAACTTTTTATCAATACCACGCTTAGGCCCGGCAAGACGCTGGCCTTTATCCCGCCTGATGATGCAAAAAATGACACCTGGCTGCAAGTGGAGCAGACCGTGACCAGTTTGATGCGCGATGGCAAACTTCCCGAAGGTGAACTGCGCATTTCTAAGGCTAAAGATGCTCTTTATCCGGCCAGCTTAAACGCGGAGACATTTAAAACTGCGGTGAAAACTTTCGTGGATGATGTCAGGGCGGCGGCAGAAAAACGCGGTGAATTAAAGCATGTGGATCTTGAGGTAAAGTACCATCGCCAGGATCATTTCACCTATGCCCTCGTCTGGTACATGTTGGGCTTTTTGGTCGCATTAGTCGGTCTTGTCGCTCCGAAGTCCAGTTTGGCCAAATGGGCTGGGCGTGTGGCCTGGGTGTCGCTGGTTTTGGCTACTGGCTACAATATCTGGGGGATCACTCAGCGCTGTATCATCAATGAACGCCCGCCGATTGCGACTCTGTATGAAACCATCATTTTCATCACGGCCTGCATTGCCGTCGTGGGCTTGTTTGTAGAGAAATTTACCCGTCAGGGTATTGGTTTAGTCGTGGCAGGTTTTGTGGGGGCGTTGGGCATGTTCATGGCCAACCGTTTTATGGCTCTGGATGCCCGTGACACGATGCCGACTCTTGAGGCTGTGTTGTTCACCCATTTCTGGCTCGCAACTCAGGTGACAGGTATCGACCGTGGTTACGCTGGGGCGGGGGTGGGGTGGTGTGTGTCGATGGGGTGTGTGAGGTATC
>CAUJGI010000062.1 GCA_963169155.1 Chloroflexota bacterium | reverse complement strand
GACTGTTCCCCCAAAAAAACCACCACGGCTTCCTGGAAGCAATCAGCCTGCTAACGCCGGAGCGCCAGGCCCAAATCCACTGCCTGCTCATTGGCAGCGGCCCGCTGGAAGATCAGCTCCAAAACGAAGTCAGGCGACTGGGCTTGCAAGAAACAGTCTTCTTCCTCGGGGAACGCACCGACGTCCCGCAGCTGCTGGCCGCCAGCGATGTGCTGGTGCTGCCGTCGCACTTTGAATGTTTGCCCAGCGTTATTTCGGAGGCGATGGCGGCGCGGTGTGCGGTAGTGGCAACGGCCGTTGGCGGCATCCCGGAAATGCTGGGCGATGTGGGCTGGCCGATGGTACCGTCCGGCAGCGCCCCCCAGCTGGCCGAAGCCATCACCTGCGTGCTGGAACTGAGCGAAGCAGAGCGCAACCGCCTGCTGGACCGGGGCGAGCAAGTTGTGCGCGAACGGTTCAGCAAGCCAGAATCGGTGCGCCAAACCCAGCAGCTCTACGAAAGATTGCTGGCCACCCTGCCCCACTGAGATTGGGCCAATCTTAAAGATTGGCCCAATCTAGAAACAAGGACTCATAACATGAAGCCAAAAATCTTAATGGTTGGTCCAGGTCCGGGCAAGCCGGGCGGCATTCTGGCCCTGACCGATGCCCTGGTGCCGGTGTTGGCCCAAGACGTCGACCTGCTTTACTTCCCCACCGTGCAGCGCTATGCGAACAGCGAAATGGGGCAGCTCTCCTGGCGCAATATCCGGTTGGCGTTGAATCAGTACGGCCGTTTCGTTCGCGATCTCACCCGTTTTCGCCCCGACCTGGTGCACATTCACACCTCCCAGGGGCTGGGCTGGTTAAAAGATACCTTTTACGTGGCGCTGAGCAAGCTATACGGCCGTCGCCTCATTCTCCACGTCCACGCCGCCGAATACGACGCGCTGGTCCACCCTGAGTCACGCCTGCTGCACGCCTACACCCGCTTCATGCTCAACCGCGCCGCAGCCGTCATCGCCGTTTCCACCGAGTGGAAAAAAGCGCTCAGCCGCCTGGTGCCAAACGAGCGTATTTATCCATTTCGGCCGTGTCTGGACGTGGCCGCCTATGCGGTGGGTGCCTATGCGTCAGCCCAGGCCCAAACCGACCATCCGGTCAACGCCCTCTTCCTGGGCACCATTGGCGCCCGCAAAGGCGCATTTGACCTCATCGAGGCGATGAAATTTATCCCAGAACGCACGCCCCTGCGCCTGTGGCTGGCGGGCGGCGGCGAAAAAGAAGGTGATCTGGCAAAAGCCCGCCGCAAAATTGCCGCGCTGGGCCTGGGAAAGCGGTGTGAACTTATCGGTATTGTCCAGGGGCAAGCAAAAACCGAGCTTCTCGAAAAGGCACACATCTTTGTCCTGCCTTCCTACAACGAAGGGCTGCCATTTGCCATCATCGAGGCGATGGCCGCCGGGCTGGCTATCGTGGCCACGCCGGTGGGTGGCATTCCAGAGGTCGTGCACGAGGGGCAAAACGGGCTGCTGGTCGCCCCAGGTGATCCAGAAGCGTTAGCCGCCAGCCTGGTGCAGCTCACCGACGACTCCCCACTGCGCCACCAAATGGGCCAGCAAAACCGCCGCACTGCCTGCCAGGATCTGGATGTACGACCCTATGCCAAACGGCTGCTGGCCCTGTACAAAGCTGTCCTCTCGGACAGCACACCCAGCGGCACAACCACCCGCACCTTCAATGCCGAACTACAACCTGTTTATCTAGACGAAGAATGATAGTAACCGTTCAGTTGTCATCCCGCACGAGGGCGCTTCGCGCCTGGCGCTGCCCTTGCCCCAGGTAAGGCTGAACGCTTACGAATAAAAAGGCTGTCTATGCTCGCTTTTGTTCACATCGAAAAGTGTGCCGGGCAAACCGTGCACTGGATACTGCGCAGCTCCTACGGGCTGAATCACTGCGATGTCCTGCCCTGGCAGGGCTACAACGCCATGGCCCCGCTGGACGGCTACACCGCCCGCGATTTGCAGCGGCTGCGCACCGTTTATCCCCGGCTCAAAAGCATTGCTGGGCATAAAGTTCGCAGCTACACCGACCTGCCAAAAGCCCAGCCCGACGTGCGCTTTTTCACCCTGATGCGTGAACCGCTGCGACGGCAGGCATCACACTTCCAGTTTTTGCAGGAAAGACGCCAGCTGCCGGTTACCTTTGAAGAATGGGTACACACCAACGATTGGGGGCCAAACTGGCAAACGCGCATGCTCACCGGCACCGACGATGTCAGTGAAGCGATTCGCGTCCTGGAAAACAAACAGGTGTTGGTGGGGCTGGTGGAGCAGTTTGACGAATCGCTGCTGCTGGCGAAAGGGCTGCTGGCCCCCGATTTAAACATCGCTTACGAACGGAAAAATGTGGCCTCAAACAAAACGCTGGCCAACCAGCTGCTGGCCGACAAACGCACCCGCGCCATTCTGGAAGAACAAAACCAGGCCGACCTACAGCTGTACAGCTACGTTAAAAACGAGCTTTACCCGGCTTTCAAAGCGCAGTACGGCCGTCGCCTCGCCGAAGACCTGCACCGTTTTCAGAACAACCGCGCCCCGGTCCACACGCGGCGTGTGTGGCCGTCGCGACTGTACCGCACCCTGGTCGACCTGCAGGCCGTGCGCTGGTATCGCCTGCGGCTGCGCAAATCGCTGTTTGAGGTCTTTGCTCCGCAAAAGTGGCAGTTTCAAGAGCCACAGCGGGCTAGACGCGATGGCTGACCCGGAATCATTCCCAAAGAGTACGGTATGCATATTATTCTTTACGTTTTAGACGCCCTTCGTGCCGATCACCTGGGGTGTTATGGCTACGGCCGTAACATCACCCCCCACATAGACCAGCTTGCCGCCGACGGCGTGGTGTTTGCCAACTGCTTCACCTCAACCACCTGGACCCGCCCCGTCGCCGCCTCCATCCTCACCGGTGCTTACCCCGCCGTGCACCAGACCACCACGAGGGACAACATGTTTTCGGTAGGGCTCAAGCGGCTGCCGGAAATGCTGCAAGGGGGCGGGTTTGAAACGGCCGCTTTCAACACCATGGGCAACATCGCCGGGGAAGTTGGCTTCAGCCGCGGTTTTAACCACTACTTCGACCTATTCCGTGAGCCAGCGCTGGTGGCCAAACGGCACAAGCTCAGCGCGGCTAAAGAGGGGCTGCTGCACACAGCCGAAGCCGAAATCGCCCTGCCCCTGGCCGAAGACATCAACGACTACT
>CAUJGI010000061.1 GCA_963169155.1 Chloroflexota bacterium | reverse complement strand
ACGGCCGTTAACGGGGCCAGCCGGATTTTCTTAGTAAGAATATGGGGGGCAGACCGAAGGGTCTGCCCCTAAATAGGCAAACAATAAAGTTTGCCCGACCGTTCAGAAAATCACTCTTGGGGGGTTTTCATTGCCGCTCGGTGATGATGGCTTTCAGCTAAATGGCGGATTAAAAACCAGTTAACCATCACTCTCTAACACAAATTGTGCAACTACTCGTCCCAATCAGCGTATTGCCTATTGAATTGTAGCACTTTCGATTATAAAAGAGGGTTCAGCATTGTCAAGCATGACGATAAAAAGTAACGACCTATTTGCCGCCGGGCAAGCTAGCGGGCACGCTACAGCAAACGAAACTTTTCCTGTTATACTGCGTAATGACACGCGCCATACACGGCAGGAGAAAAAAGTGAACGAAGAGCAAGTCTGGCTCGACCAGGCTCGGCGGGGCGACAAGGTTGCCTTTGGCATGATCATAGAAGCATATCAAGGGCCAGTTTACAACCTGGCCTATCGTATGCTGAATAATTCTGGGGAGGCCGAAGAAGCGGCACAGGAAGCGTTTATTCGCGCTTACACACGGTTGGACAGCTACAATCCAAACCACAAATTTAGCACCTGGCTGCTCTCCATCACCTCCAATTACTGCATTGACCTGATTCGGAAGCGGCGCGCTATTTTGCTCTCTATCGACGAGCCGCTGCCCCCTCATCCGTCATTGATGTCTGAAAAATCGGCCGCGCCGGAACAGCAGCTGGTGCAAAGCGAACAGCAAGAGCTGGTGCAATCTTTGTTGGCAGAACTGGCCCCGGAATACAGAGAAGCCGTTGTGCTGCGTTACTGGCACGAGCTTTCTTATGAAGAAATTGCGGAAATGATGGACACCACCGTCAGCGCTATTAAATCGCGCCTGTTTCGGGCACGAAAGCAGTTGGCTGAAATTGGTATGACCCACGGCTTGCAGCCAGAAACTGATGGGATGGGCCTGGCTTAGGCTAAAACAGAACCGCGCCAGCAGGTTGTTTCCGCTGGCGGTGCGGGCACAAGGCTTGCATAAACAATATTGGAAACGATGGAGTCAATTATGGAACATGAAAGATATCACCTGTTGATGATGGACGCGCTCGATGGTGAGCTTGCAGCCGGGCAGCATGCCGAGCTGGAATCTCACCTGCGCGCGTGTCCAGAATGCCGCCAGGAGTGGCACGCCATTCTGGCCATCGACACCCTGTTTCGGCAGACACCGATGCTCAGCCCGGCGGCAGATTTTGCTCAGCGTACCGTGGCCCGGCTGCCTAACCGGCGGGCGCGCCTCTGGGCGATTAGCGTTATCTATGTACTGCTGCTGCTGAGCGGTATCCTGCCAATTTTGCTGGTGGTATGGGCCGCCAACACGGTAGTGCCCATGCTCAGTGAGCCATCCTTTGTGGCCGGTGCGCAGCAAATGTTGGCCGAAGCTGTGCGCCTGGTCGGTGTGGTGGCTGGAGCCTTGTTTAAGGGATTTGGCGAGTTGGTTGTGCAGCAGCCCGCCATTTTGGGCTGGTTATTGGTTTTGGCCGGGATAGTTTTTGTCTGGAATGGTGTTTACCAACAGATGGTAAGCCAGCCAGCGGCCGTTTCTATGCGAGGTAACAATTAAGCATGCAACATCTCAAGACACAACGCCGACTTTTGCTTTTTTTGGCTCTTTTGCTGCTGCTGGTCATCCCCACCAGTGCAGCACTGGCAGCCCCGCTGGCCCAACGTGTGGTTGGCGATGATGATGTCGTTTACGATGATGTCGTTTTGTTTGATGAAAGTTTTGAACTGGCCGAGGGTGGCCGCGTCAAGGGTGACATCATCATCTTTAACGGGGATGCCACGATTGCCGGGACGGTGAACGGGGATGTGGTCTTGTTCAATGGCAACCTGGAAACTACGGAAACGGCCGTTCTCAATGGCGATTGTGTGCTGTTCAACGGTGCCAGCGCTGGCGAAGGTGCCAGCAGCCTGACCTGTACCGACATGGATGTGGTGCTGCCCGCCGGTGTGTCTAACTATGTGAATGAACTGACCGCCTCAGCCGATTTTGCGCCACCCGCCACGGTTGAAGTGGAACGGCCGTCACTAATTGGTCGGTTTGTGGGCGGAACAGCCGCGGCCGCGGCCCGCAGCCTGCTGTTTGGTCTGCTGGCCTTTGCTGTCGCTTCCCTCATGCCGCAGCCAATGATGCGCATTGAGGATGCCCTGCGCAAAAAGCCATTGGCCAGCGGCGCGGTTGGCCTGCTCACCTCCTTCTCCATGCCGTTTGTGCTGGTGATCTTTGGGCTGGTGTCGACATTGCTGATTCTGGCCTGCGGTCTAGGACTGCTCGGCTTCCCCATCATGTTTGTGATGGTGCTGGCGCTGGTAGCGGCGGGCTTTTTAGGCTGGTTTAGCGTGGGCAACGTGGTAGGCGAATTTTTGGCGCAGCGGTTGAATCTGAAAAACCGCAGCCAGGCCATGACCACGGCCCTGGGCACGGCGGCTATCACCTTTGGCATCGGTTTCCTCGGCGCAATTCCGTTTGTGATTGGTGAGAGCCTGATTTGGTGGGCGATTGTGTTTGTGGGATTGGGCGCAACGGCACTGACCAAGTTTGGCACTCGCGACTATCCGCTGATGGCCCTGCCCCAGCCAAATCCAGATAAGGTTACGGCCGTTCTGAACACCCTACCTGAGAAAGACAGTTTCGATTAGACTGTTTTTTGTACAACCCTCTTCCCTAAAAGCGGCGCATCCATCCCCGGATGCGCCGCTTTTACTTTTATTCCTGGAAGAAGCGATGTACTGCTAAATGGCAAACTTTTCTTCGGGTGGTGTGCCACCGATTTTGCCCGCAATTTGCCCGTAGAGATGGCCGGTAACGGCCGTTAAATA
>CAUJGI010000060.1 GCA_963169155.1 Chloroflexota bacterium | reverse complement strand
GGCTATGGCACTTTTGACGGCACACAACATTGGCCAGGCGTTTGGCGCATTCGACGTCTTCACCGGCGTCAGCGGCAGCATTCCCGACGGCGGCAAGGTAGGGCTGGTTGGCCCCAACGGCGTGGGCAAAACCACCCTGCTGCTGATTCTGGCCGGATTGGCGCAGCCCAGTGCGGGCAGCGTGCAAATTGCGCGGGGTACCCGCCTGGGCTACCTGCCGCAAGAAGCCGCCCAGGCGTTTGCCGGGCAGGAAAACAGCGTCTTTGAAGAAATGCTCACCGTCTTCGACAGCCTGCGCGAGGACGAAGCGGCGCTGCGCCAGATGGAGCAGCAGATGGCCGAGGGCGATCATTCCGAGGAGTTGATGGCCAGCTACAGCCAGCGGCAAGAGCGGTTTGAACATGCGGGTGGCTACGACTACCAGATTCGCATCCGGCAGGTGCTCACCGGGCTGGGTTTTGCCGAGGAAGATTGGCAGATGCCGCTGCCGCACCTGAGCGGCGGCCAGAAAACGCGCCTGCTGCTGGGCCGTCTGCTGCTGGAAAGGCCCGATCTGCTCATCATGGATGAGCCGACAAACCACCTGGACGTGGCGGCGATTGAGTGGCTGGAAGGGATGCTGAAGACGTGGGACGGCGCGATTCTCGTGGTGAGCCACGATCGCTATTTTTTGGACCGGGTCGTGACCAACATCTGGGAAATGAACCGCAGCAGCATGGAGCATTATCGCGGCAACTACTCGGCCTACGTGCAGCAGCGGCAGGAGCGATGGCAGCAGCACATCCAGGCGTACGAGGATTTCCAGCAGCACATCGAGAAAGAGATGGATTTCATCCGGCGCAATATTGCCGGGCAGCGCACGCAAATGGCCCAGGGCAAGCTGAGCCGGTTGGCGCGGGAGGTTACGGCCGTTCAAATGGGCGGCCTGCCCGCACTTGGTATGCTCAACAGCAAAGGGTGGCTGCAAACGGACAACCACTACGGCATTACCAAGTACGGCCGTGTGGCCACCAATGTTGGCGAACTACAGCAGCAGATTGGCGAGCTAAGACCGCCGCTACGGCCATCTACCCTGCGCCTCCACCTGAACACCGAAATGCGCAGCGGCGAACTTGTTTTGCGCACCAAAGAGTTGACCATTGGTTATCCCGGTAACCCATTGTTCGAAGCCGAAAATATTGAGCTGCGGCGGCTGGAATGTGCCGGGCTGATTGGTCCCAACGGCGCGGGCAAAACCACCTTCCTCAAAACCGTGTTGGAGCGGCTGGAACCGCTGCATGGCGACGTGGTTTTGGGTGCCAGCCTGCAAATCGGCTACTTTGCCCAGGCGCACGACAGCCTGAACCTGGAAAACAGCGTGCTGGACGAGCTGCTCAACTTCCGCAACCTGCCCATCAGCGAGGCGCGCAACTACCTGGCCCGCTTTTTGTTCCGCGAGGACGACGTGTACAAAAAGGTGAATATGCTCAGCGGCGGCGAGCGCGGGCGGCTGGCGCTGGCTATCCTGGCGCTGCGCGGGGCCAACTTTTTGCTGCTGGATGAGCCAACCAACCACCTGGACATTCCGTCGCAGGAGGCATTGCAGGAGGCGCTGGAGCAGTTCAGCGGCACCATTTTGATGGTCTCGCACGACCGGTATTTAGTGAATGCCCTGGCCACCCAGATTTGGGCGTTGGAAGACGGCCGTCTTCGCGTCTATGATGGTGGCTACCAAACCTATCTAGCCATTCGCGAACAGGAAGCCGAAGCCACCAAAGAAGCAGCGGCCCAGGTGCGCGAAGCGGAAAAAACGGCGCGCAGCAGCAGCAACGGCAGCCAGATCAGCAAAAACGCGCTGCGCCGCCAGGCCGAAGCGCTGGCCGAGGTCGAACAAGCCATCGAAGCCGCCGAAGCGGAAATTGCCCAAATTAGTGAGGCACTGCAAGAGGCGACAACCGCCGAATCATTTGCTAAGATACAAACGCTCGGCGAGGCATACGCCGCCGCCGAAGCCAAGCTGGCCGAACTGCTGGAACAATGGGAGACACTGCATGAATGACACCGCCGAAGCAACAACCTACGCCGGAAAAGTGATTGTGGGGCTGACGGGCAACATCGCCACGGGCAAATCGGCCGTAATGCGGCTGGCCTACGACCACGGTGCCCTGACCATTGACGCCGACAAGATCGTGCATGAGCTGATGGACAACGATGCCACGATGCAGGCCGCCATTGCCGTTGCTTTTGGCGCAGATGTGCGGCGGGAAGACGGCCGTATCAACCGCGCCCGGTTGGGGGAAATTGTGTTTGCCGACCCGTCCGCCATGCGCGATTTGGAAGCGATGGTGCATCCCGCCGTGGGCAAAGAAGTAGACACTCGCATTCTGGCCAGCAAACAACGCGTCATCTTCATTGAGGCCATTAAGCTGCTGGAAGGCAACCTGCGCACTATTTGCCACCAGGTTTGGGTGACGCGGTGCAGCCCGCAGCGCCAGCTGGAACGATTGCGCGTCTGCCGGGGCATGGAAACGGAGGTAGCGGCCGTGCGCATCAAAGCCCAGCCGCCGCAGGAAGAAAAGGTGGCCCAGTCCGACGTGCTCATCGACACCAATGGATTGATGAAAGATACCGAAGCCCAGTTCAACATCGCCTGGTCACGCCTGCCCGACCCGGCCACCGCCGCGGCCATGAATCGTCTGCCACGACCCGACGAAACAGAAACGTCGGGTGCCAAGCCGCTCACCGGGCGGCTGCTCTCTCACAAGGCGGCCACCCCGCGCAAGGGCACGGGCGAAATCCGTCCGCCCCGCCTCAAGCTCAGCGAGCGCCCTGACGATTTGCAGGTCCGCCGGGCACGGCCGTCTGACATCCCGTCCATTTTGCTGCTCATCCAAAAAGCCACCGATGGCAAGGTGCAAATGAAGCGCGCTGAGCTGCTGATGGCGTTAAGCGAGCGCGGCTACTTTATCGGCCAGGTGGGCACGGAGATTAGCGCCGTGCTGGGCTACAACATCGACAGCCAGGTGGCCCGCATCGACGAGATATACATTTACCCGCTGGAGATGGCCTCGCAAACGGGCAAGGCAGTGCTGGAAGATATCGAGATTTCGGCCGCCACCCATATGGGGCAAATCCTCGTCGCCTTCTTGCCAGAGGACATTCCCGCGCCCATCCGCGAGCTGTTTGAGGCCGAGGATTATGTGCCAATGCCATTTGAAGAAATGACGCGCGGCTGGCAGCTGGCCATCGAAGAGTCACAGCCAGAGGGGACCACCTACCTGGTGCGGCTGCTGCGCGACACGCGGGCTGGGTAAGCGATGAACGCCGGGACAAGCAACGAAAAATTGACGCAAAGAAGCAAAGAAGTAAAAGGGGTAAAAGAGGCAAAGCTTTTTCTTTGCTTCTTGCATCCTTTGCGCCTTTGCGTCAAAAAACCGTTTGGTTCGCCAATTTCCTGCCGAGAGGTGGCCTGATGCGATTTTTGTGGGCGTGGCTGCTGTATACCTGGGGTGGGCTGCACCGTTATTTTGGCATTCAAAACAGCATAGCCCGCGAGTTTGAGCGGGCGGTGCACTACTTCGGCCGCGCCTATAACGTTGATCCCACGTTTCGGGCGGCGCGGCTGCATCGGGGCATTTTGCTGGGGCGCGAGTTGGGGCGCATTGATGAGGCGATTGCCGACTTTGACGCGCTGCTGGCAGAAGATCCTACCTACAGTCTGGCGTTGTTCAACCGGGGGATCATGTGGCTGGAAAGCGGCCGTTTCCCCCAGGCCCTCGCCGATATGGAAGCGTACCTCGCCCAATCCGACCCCTCCGACGAAAACTGGAACGACGCCAACCGCATCGTCCGCCTGCTGCGGGAGGCGGATTGACGGTTACGGCCGTTCCGCCACTTCCATCACTTCAGCCCAAATCTCCTGCAAATCGGCGAAGGTGGCAATGGGGGCGACTGTCTCCATGAAGTCACGTGGGGAGCCGGTGTGGGCCAAAATGTCGCGCAGCATCGGCCCGGTAGGGTCGCTGCCGATGGCTCCCGGCACCGCACCGTAGGCTCCGTAAAAAGCAAAATACGCCTGGTTCAACTTGCGAATCCCATACCCATTTTGCAAAAAGATGAGACGCCGCTCCTCCATGTACGCCTCCGCGCCTTCGATATCCCCCATGGCCAAGAGCTCCTCAGCACGCACGCGCGTGGCGGCCAGTTCGGTACCGTAGTCAAACGCGGGCGGCTCGACAGGCGTGGTCAAAGCGGCCGGTGGTGGTGACGTAACTGGCGGCGGCGCAAATTCCAGGTAGTAGCGGTTTATCATCCGGGTGCCAATCTCCTGGTCAAAGAGGGAGGCAATGGTTTCGTTGATGATACGCACCTGGGGATCGCCGTAATTCCAGCCGACGGGGAAAAAAGTCATCCAGTGGTGCGACCATTCGTGGGCGGTCACTTCGGCCAGCCAGTTGAGGTTGCTGGTTTCCATGATCATGGCCGGGTAAGTGCCCAACCCGCCGATGGGCACCACCAGGGCGGAGAGGTTCAGCTGGTCAAAAACGGCCGTTTCCAACGCATCCTTTTCCGCTGTCGACAATCCCGGAATCAGCGACACGCCATAAATGCGCTCAATCCGATCACGTGGGGAAACGATGAGCAGGGAGGGCAGCGGCGTCATCTGCATCATCACCGGGGGCCACGCCTGGCCCAGCACGCCAAACCCTTCCTCCACCAGGATGTCACCCACCTGGTCCTGCACAATCGCCTCGGCCACCGGCTGTAGTTCAGCCAGATCGCGGCGGGCCTGGGCGAGTTCGGTTTGGTAAACGGCCGTAGCCGCCGCAGCGTCTACCACCGAAGGAGCAGCATATATCTGGTTGATCTGAGCATCGAGCTGCTGCACCCTTTGGATCAGCACCAGGTAATCCAGCACCGCCTGCTTCCGACGGGCTTCATCCAAAAAGGCATCGCTGTTCGCCAGCACTGCGCCAGCTTTGGCCGCCACAGCATTCACTTCCCAGGTTAAGAAGTCAAATTGGCGCTGCCCCACCAGCTGGGTAATGCGGTAATATTCATCGCCATACGGGGGCCATTCACGGGTAAATATTAATAGGAAGAAACCGGCCAGAAGCAGCAGTTTGAACGTGCGGAAAAGACGACGCATTCTCATGAAGTGAAAAGTAATAAGTAAAAAGTGAAAAGTCTACAAATCTCACTTTTCACTTATCACTTTATCACTTTTTACCAGGCTCAGGCGCGGCGGTATGGATCAAACAGCTTTTCCCACTCATCCAGGGCATACCGGTCGGTCATCCCGGCGATGTAGTCGGTGATGACCCGGTGCAGCGGGGCGTGGTCGAGCTTGTTTTTCACTTCGGTGGGCAGCATGTTTGGCTCGGTGGCATACGCCTCGAACAGCCCGGTGACAAAACGCTCGGCCTTGGTTTGCATGCGGATAAGCCGGTAGTGATGGTACATGCTGTCTAGCAAGAATCTTTTGAGTTGGCGCACCTTGGTTTTGAACTCGGGCGAGTAGCTAACCAAATTTTCGGGATGGATTTGCACCTTCTCCGGGGAATCGATGTTGTGCTGGATCAGCTTTTGGCCAGTCGTTTCCAGGACGTTCATGACCGATTGGCCAATCAATTCACGGATGAGTTCATGGCGGGTGATGTTGGGCAACGGCCGTTCCGACTGCCAACCCACAATTTCCCTCAGCTCCTGCCACAGCGTCAGATCGTTCAGCGCGGCCATGTCAAACATGCCTGCCCGCAGCCCGTCATCCAGATCGTGGGCGTTGTAGGCAATTTCATCGGCCAGGTTGGCAATCTGCGCTTCCAGCGAGCCGCGTTTGTCGGGCTCGTACGCCTGGGCATCACTTTTGTCGTAATCCGTCTCGTGCTTGATCATCCCTTCGCGCGTTTCATAGGTCAGATTCAGCCCCGGAAAGTCCCGGTAGCGCTCCTCCAACTGGGTGACAATGCGGTAGCTCTGCGTGTTGTGGTTAAAGCCGCCATACTCGGCCATCAGGGCATTGAGCGCATACTCCCCGGCGTGGCCAAAGGGCGGATGCCCCAGATCGTGCGCCAGGCAAATGGCTTCGGTGAGTTCCTCGTTGCAGCCCAGGCCGCGCGCCAATGAACGGCCGAGTTGGGCAACTTCCAGCGTGTGGGTCAGGCGGGTGCGGTAATGATCCCCTTCGTAGTAGACAAAAACCTGAGTTTTGTACTCCAGGCGACGAAAAGCGGTGGTGTGAATGATCCGGTCGCGGTCCCGCTCAAACGCGGGGCGGGATTCCGATTCTTTTTCCGGGTAGACGCGCCCCTGGCTGTCAGCGCTTTTCAGCCCGTAAGGTGCCAGGGCCATCTGTTCGATCTCTTCCAGCTTTTTGCGCTTATAAATCATGGGAACCTCCTATGCAAATGTAAGGCGAGGCAGTTGGGAGGCATGTTAGCCTTGCCAGACACGCTTATAGCCAACTGCCTCGCCCCTACGGCCTACTTGCTATAATTTTATGGTAAGTGTAACATAATTCCATACGGCCGTCTTAAACTGTAGCTTCGCTGTAGGGTCGCCCATGGCGGTATCTGGCCGCTGCTGAGGGAAAACTGTATGCAAAAACTTCGCTTTCCTATCGTTTTTACGATGATGCTCATTGCTATCATTTTAGCCATCGGCGTCTTCCTGGCCATTAACGCCATCCAAAACCGCAGCAGCAGCGAAGGCCCACCAGAGCTTACCGCCAACAATTTTTTGGTGACGGTTGGCAGTGAAACGGTGAGCCTGCAAGTTGATCCCAACACACGCCCAACGATCATCGACACTTCAGTGATCGAGGAAAGTCCGCGCGTTGACCAACCGGTTGATCAGCAGGTGAGCACCGCCACACCAGAGCCAACACTCCCTCCCGCAATCGTTGAGCAGGCAACGGCCGTTCCCGCTGCGCCCACCACCGTCGAAAAAATCATCTACCAGCCCTACACCGTGCAGCAAGGCGACACGCTCTACAGCCTGTCCCAGGCGTTTGTCACCTCCATTGCCCTCATGGCCGATAAAGGCATCTCGCAGACCAATCTAGTGCCTGGCACAACCATCAACATTCCGGTGGGTAATCCTCAATATTGCGCGGGGCGTGGACGGCCGTACGCTGTCGGTGAAGGAGATACAGCCTACAATCTCGGTCAGCGGTTTAACACTTCGGCGCAAAACTTGCAGGCCCTCAACGGGCTCGATGCCAACTACACCATCAAAATCGCCGACATTATTTGCGTGCCGTAGGAGCGAATTGCCCACCACATTCGGGCTGGGGCTTGCCAGCCAAAATAATTCTGTTAAGATGTGAGCGGAATGTATAAAGAACTTTGGCGGCAACGGCCGTTACTCACTCTCCCCCAAATCATCGTTCTGCTGCTCGTTGGCGCGGCGCTGTTTATTGCTGTGGATCTCAACCGGCGTGCCCAGGCCGGGCAGCTGGTGGGGGTCGGTGAAGGCGATTTGCAGTTGCAGGTGGATGCCGAAGCCACGCGCCAGGTTGAGCTGCAAGTCACGCTGGAATACGTACAAAGCGAAGATTACGTAGCCGCCTATGCCCGTGATGAAGCTGGTTACGTGCTGCCAGGCGAAAAACGGGTAGTTCCCCTGGTCATTGAAGCGACACCCCAGCCAACGGCCGTACTCACGGCCACGCCCGATCCCATCGAAAATGCCCGTCCCTGGCAAGCCTGGTGGCATCTGCTAACCGATGCGCCGCAGCCGTCACCTTAGCTCCTTACCGCGTCCCAGCTTCCCAAATCGCTTCATCTCCCTGCCAGACCCCCCATTTGTACTATAAATGCACCCTTCTGCAGTGGCGATGACTTGCTATTCAACTTTACATATGATAACATACGCCTCGTTGAGAGGTTTACATATTGTTATGGTTGACCCCCAAAAGACCAGCTAAATACTCTGGTCAGGAATTGTTGTCAGCAGCAGGAGGGGCGGCCAATGTCTCTTATGCGGGCCAAGACAGTTTATCTCATCACTGATTGCTGAACCTTGAGACCGCCCAAAATTATTTGTATTGGTACTCATAGACAAACAAACCAAGCTACAGCCACCTTCTCCATCACAAAAATGGTTCCGGTACCCGCAGATTCAACACAATAGTCATCGGTGCACTGTAGAAAATGGTTTGAGTCAACACAATATACTCCAGTGATGACACACGACCCGAAAAACCCACTAGCCCCGAAACATACGACTAAAGAAGGGACGATCATATGAGCCGTCGAACTATCCTGATTCTCATTTTCGTGTTTGGTATCGTACTGCTGTCGATTGTAGGTGTAGTGTTTATCCTACAGCAAAACCAGCCGACGACGACCGTCACCGATGGTGAAAATGGGGCACCTGCCCCAGACGGCGTGGACAGCGCTGAACCGGTAGAAACGATTCCGCCGCTCGTTGAGGTGGTGGTTTCCCTGCAAACGGTGCCCCGTGGCCATCAAATGACGGCCGATATTCTGGCATTAGACATGCGCCCTGTAGAAAGTGTCGGCACCAACGTCATCACGAATATCGAAGACGCCATTGGCCTCTATGCCCGAACCGATATTTACCAGGGCGAAACCCTCACGTACGACACCCTGGTAGCCGACATTACCCAGATTGGTCTACAAACCTTTGGTCCCAGTTCCCTCATTCCGCCCGGCTACGTGGCCCAGGCTGTTCCCATGGATCGCCTCACGAGCGTTGGCTATGGTATGAGCGAAGGGGATTACGTGGACATCATGGTGACGTTCCTCTTCTCCCAAATTGATGAGGAATTCCAGACATACCTACCCAACGATGCCGCTTTTTACCTGGAAGAGCAAATTGAAGCGGTGGAAGAGGCAGGAAGCCCAGCGATTCTGCTGACCCAACCTGTTATCTTTCTAGTTTCACCACTCGGCCGTTTTGAAGAGCTGCCCACAGGGGATTTAGCCCATATTTCACCGAACCTGGAAGATATTGCGCCGCGCACCGTTCCAGTTACCATGATCATCCAAAATGCACGGGTGATTCAGGTCGGACAGTACGAAGTGCCGCCAGATCCGGCGGATCTCATTCCGACAGCAACGCCAGAACCGCTGGAAGAAGGCCAGGCCACCCCCACGCCACCACCAGCCTCTACGCCAACGCCAACCCCCATGCCAGACGATGTGGTGGTTGTGGCCTTACAGCCGCAGCAGCAGCTCTTGCTGCGCTACGCTGTTGGGGTAAATGCCCAGGTCTTCTTTGCGCTGCGCGGGGTGAATGATGGCCAACTTTACAGCGTAGAAAACATGACGCTGGACTTTTTACTTGAGCGATTTAACGTAGAGGTTCCCCCGAACTTAGGATACTCCGTAGAAACAATTGTTCGCGAGGTAACGCCTACACCGACAGGTCAGGCAGAAGAAGAAGCTCCCGAATAAGGGTTTCTTGCGTCTACAGAAACGGCTAAACATACAAGGACCACGTTATGCGCCTTAGAACGTTCATTCTTCTCATATTGGTATTAATTCTGGTAGGTGCCCTGGCGCTCATTCTGTTGGGAAACAGCGGCATCGGGCCGCTGGCCAGCCTTTTTGGTGGGGATGAGAGCAACGGCGACACAGTTGATGAGTCCACGGATGATGAAGGCTCGGAGGAACCCCTGCTGCCACCGCCCACACCAACCCCGGGGCTGGAAGATGTGGTTGTAGCCCTGGCCAACATCCCAGTAGGTACCATGCTCACCGATGAGCTGCTCGAAGTACAGCGCTGGCCACGAAACAACATCGCCCTGCAAGGTGGCTACACGTTTACCGACACAACACGGTTAGTCGGCCGTATTGCCAAAGTTGATATTTCTGAAGGGCAATCTATCCTGAGTCCGATGCTGGCCCTGAATCCTACGGATGTTGCCTCATTTGGTTCTGATCTGGCGCTGTATGTTCCGTTTGGGGAAGTGGCGGTTGCCTTCCCAATCGATCGTTTTAATGGCGCAGCTTTTGCCATGCGCCCTGGCGATTCGGTTGATGTCATGATGACTTTGCGCGTTGTGGCCATTGATCCACAGTTTGGCACCATTCTACCCAACCGGATTGAACGGGTCATTCAATCGGCCCTGCTTGATGGACAGGCATTTTTATTCCCGCCGGTGACAAACGGCCGTCTCGAATTCATCCCCGAAATTAACCAGGTAGCCGCTATTGTGCCCAGCACCCTTGGCATCATCGGGCAAGATTTCACGTTTGGCCTTCCCATTCCCAAGCGCGTCACGCAGCTGACGATCCAGCAAGCCGAGGTGCTCTACGTCGGTACCTGGTATGACCCACTGGAGCTTAAAGAGGAGGTTGAAGCCGAAGTGGCGGCCGGGCTTCGGGCGCCAACTGACGCCTTCGACGAATCAACCACCATTCCAGGGCGGCTCGAAAGACTGCCCGATGTGGTGATCCTCAGCATGTCTTCCCAGGATGCCCTGGCCCTGAACTGGGCCATGATTCGTGGCGTAGACATCAACCTGGCGCTGCGCTCACCGGGTGACCAAACCGTTTTTGTGACCACCAGCGTCAGCCTGCCGCAAATTATCGACCAGGGTGGTTTGGCCATTCCCGAGCAGTCGAACTTTGATTTACATCCGTCGATGGAAAATGTGCTCCTCCCGTCTTTGCCGCCGTGGAACGTGAACGAAGCAGAAGCAGCGGAAGGCGAAGATCAGCAGCAGTAGCGAACCGTAACTTTTTAGCAACGATAAGTCTCTAGCTTCTGGCTAGAGACTTTTTATTTGCAAACAGATCGCCAAAAGAGGCACAGGTATCTGTTATGATGCCAGAGAATTATGATCCAACCAGGTTTGACCGCCCCTCCGTAACGGTGGATGTGGTCATTTTCTCTTTGGCAGACGCTGCCTTAAAGGTACTGCTAATCAAGCGGGAGTCGCCGCCTTATGCGCAGATGTGGGCTATCCCCGGTTCATTTGTCAAGATAGATGAGGCACTGGAAGAAGCGGCCGTTCGCGCCCTGGCCGACGAAACCGGAGTCAAGGATGTCTACACCGAACAGCTCTTCACTTTTGGCAAACCAGGCCGAGATCCGCGCACGCGAGTGATTACCGTAGCCTATTTTGCCCTGGTGCCGCACGATGCCATCCACCACAAAGCCGGCCGCGATGCCAGCGAAACGGCCTGGTTTGCTGTGTCGCAATTGCCACCCCTGGCTTTTGATCATGCCGAAATTGTGGAATACGCTTACCGACGGCTGCGCTACAAGCTGGAGTACACCTCCGTCGGCTTCCAGCTTTTGCCCGACGTGTTTACCCTCACGGAACTGCAAAAGGCGTATGAAATCATCCTGAACGAGCAGTTGGACAAGCGCAACTTCCGCCGCAAAATTTTAGCAGCTGAAATTTTGGAAGAAACGGGGGAAAAGAAAAAGGACGGCGAGGGCCGTCCGGCAATGCTGTATCGTTATCGGGAAGATGCGGTAGCGGAAGTAAAAACGCGCCGCCTGTTTCCCTGACAGGCCAATCACTCTACCCAGAGCGATTTTGTCAGTTCAATTCCCAGCACCACATCCTCACGCCCGACCCGCAAACGCATTGGCCCGTTAAACGGGGCGCGACCCATAATTTCAAAGGGGGCACCGGGCACCAGACCTAGCGTTTTGAAATATTTGAGCCGCTCCGGATCATGCGTGCGCACCCGGCTGATGGCACCCACGTACCCTACGGTCAGGTTCATGATGCACACATCTTTGACCTCGGGCAAGACGCCTTCCGCATTGGGAATCGGTTCACCGTGCGGGCAGCGGGTGGGATGGTTGGTCATCTCGGCCATGCGCTCGGTGATGGCATCGTTCAGGCCCCGACCCATTTCATCGGCGTGTTCGTGGGCTTCATCCCATGTGAACCCCATGACGTTGACCAGGAAAACTTCCAAAATGCGATGGCGTCGCAGGGCGCGCAGCGCCTCTTCTCGGCCGCGCGGGGTAAGCTCAATGCCCTGGTACGGCTTGTGGATCACGTAACCCGCATTACGGAGGCGTTTCAGCATCCGGGGCACGGCAGGCGCGGAGACATGCAGGCGATCGGCCAGGCTGGTGGTGCTTACTGTGGGGGCATCTTCTTGCAGCCGGTAAATCTCGGCCAGGTAATCCCGCATTGCGACGCTGGGTTGAAAATCGTTGTCGTCCATGACTTGATATTATCTCGAACCGGCCGGTGCTGCCAACTCTGGCCACAGAACGGCCGTTAACTCAGCATGCCTTTTTCCAATTCGGCCGTGGTTCTCTCTACCAGAGCGACCAGTTCTGTGAGCATGGCCGTGTCGAAGCGGAACTCGGCACCGGCGCTGGCAAACAGCTCCGGTAAAGTTTTGGTACCGCCATAGGCAAGTGCCTTGCGGTAAGCGTTGAGGGCTTCACTGCGGTCGGTCAGACT
>CAUJGI010000059.1 GCA_963169155.1 Chloroflexota bacterium | reverse complement strand
ACCCACGCCGCCCGTTTGGCCATGATGGATCTGTACAACGCCCATCGCCCCGAAGAAATCGTCTTTGGCCAGAATATGACCAGCCTTAACTTCAGCCTCAGCCGCGCCCTGTCCCGCACCTGGCAGCCCGGCGATGAAATCATCGTCACCCGGCTGGACCACGTCGCCAATATCTCCCCCTGGCTGCTGGCCGCCGAGGATCGCGGCGTGACAATGCGCTGGCTGGACTTCGACCCAACCGACTGCACCCTGCGCCTGGACACCCTGCCCGAACTGCTCACCCCCAAGACGCGTCTGCTGGCCATCACCTATGCCTCGAATGCCGTAGGCTCCATCAGCGACGTGCGCCGGGCGGGGCAGCTGGCCCACGCAGCGGGTGCGCTGATGCTGGTTGATTCGGTGCACTTTGCCCCGCATGGCCTGATCGACGTGCAGGCTCTCGACTGCGATTTTCTCATTTCCAGCGCTTACAAATATTTTGGCCCGCACACGGGCATTTTGTACGGCAAGTATGAGCTGCTGGATGGCTTGATGGCCTACAAAGTTCGCCCGGCACCGGGCAAACCGGCGGGCAAGTGGGAAACTGGCACGCAAAGTTTTGAAAGCCTGGCCGGAGTAACGGCCGCTGTCAACTACCTGGCCACGCTGGGGGGTGAAACGGGCACGCGGCGCGAACGATTAGTTCAGGCGATGCAGCGCACCAAGGCTTATGAAATGTCGTTGAGCGAGCGCTTTTTACAGGGCGCGGCACGAGTGCCCGGCTTGCATGTTTTTGGCATTACCGACGTAGAGCGGCTGGATGAGCGCACGCCCACCTTTGCTGTGAGCCTGGACGGCATTTCCCCGGAAGTGGTGGCCACCCGCCTGGGAGAGCAGGGCATTTTTGTCTGGCATGGGCACTATTACGCGGTAGCCGTGATGGAACGCCTGGGTTTGCTGGCCCAGGGCGGTCTGGTGCGGATCGGTTTTGTACATTACAACACAGCCGACGAAGTGGACCAGGTGCTGGCAGCGCTGGTCGGTTTGCGGTAGGGGGCAGGGGTACGGCCGTTGCCGAGAATCATTCTTCCTGCTTACTTCTCACCAGTGGGACGGTTGAGGATAAACCAGCCCGCCATCATCAGAATAAAACCGCCAAAGAAGCCCACCCCGACTCCCAGGCCGGTGATGAGCATGCGCACCACCTGGCCAGAGGTGATGAGAGAAAAGCCGATGGCCACCAGCCCCACGCCGCCCAAAGCGCCGGAAACAAGCAGCATACAGCCGGGCAGTCGCTCTGTCTGTTGATCCCGTTTTCGTCTTACAATCAAATATTCAACAATGGCTCCGACGATGGCGCTGGTGAACCCGATACTTACGCCAATAAAAAATGATTGCCAATTCATGGTTGTGTTAAGCCTCCATAGCCGTTATGTATGCCACTTTCCGTTTGTGGCGTGCCCTATACTCCTTGATTCTACCCGTCATCTGTTTTGTGTCATCATCATGGGCTGTTGTTTAGACAAGTTGAATCGGTGGTGAAAAAACGATGGGGTGAACTGCTGTCGGCGGTTCCTCAGGAAGGGATGGTTTGCCCTAGCGGCAGCTCAAGATAAAACGTGCGGCCTTGATTGCTGTGGCTTTCAGCCCACAGCTGGCCGCCATGCAGATCGGCAATCGACTGGGTAAGGGCTACGTGCCCCTGATGCAACGGTTGGGAGCTTTGCGGCAGCTTACTTTGGGCAGTACCTGGCCCCTGGTCATGTACCTGAAGCAGCACATGGGCAGGTTTGGCGAGCAGGGTAACCTGCACTTTTTCTGCCGGAGGTGATTGTTTGATGGCGTTTTCTACCAGGCAGCTTACGGCGCGGTGCAGCTGGGCCGGATCCCCCATCACCTGGTATTGGTCGGCTTCAGCCGTTAACTGCACGGCAACATTTTTGGCTGCGGCCTCTGGCTGCAAATCCTGAACCACGTCGGTGACAATCGTGAGCAAGTCACAGGGTTGTTGGTTGAGGGCGGAACGGCCGTTGCCCAACGCCAGCTCAATCAGCCCAGACAACAGCTGCACCATTTGGTCGCTGGCCTGGAGGATGTGGCGCGACAGGCGGGCCTGTTCCCGGTTCAGGGGTCCGGTCTCGCCCAACCGGGAAGCCATGTTGTTGAGCTGGTGCAGCGGTTCGTTTAAATCATCAGCCAGACTGGTAAGAAAGTGGCTTTGTGCCTGTTCCAGCTGCTGCTTGCGCGACTCAGCCTCGTCGAACAGCAGGGCGTTGCTCACGGCGATGGCAATGGCGGCGGCAATGGCCCGGGCGCGTTCCAGATCACCCTCGTCGAAGTCGCCATCCAGCTTATTGAGCAGCTGCATGGCACCCACCACCTTGCCGCGAAAAATCAGCGGCACGCACAGCAGCGAGCGCGTTTTGAAGCCCGTTTCCACATCAGCCTGGCGAAAATGATTTTCGTGGTGGGCGACATCGTTGGTGTAAAGCGGCTTCCTGGTGCGCACCACCTTCCCCACAATGCCCTGATCCAGGGTAAGTTCCAGCTTTTCTACCATTTCAACGGCCGTTCCCACATTGGTCAGCACGCGTAGGGTCTGGCTGGCTTCATTTAACATCCACAGCGAAGACGCTTCAATGGCCCAGCTGTTATGAACCTGCTGAATGGTGAGATGAATCACTTCTTGCAAGTCCAGCGACGAGGTGATGGTTTGGGTGATGTGAATAAGGGTGTTCAACTCCTCCAACCGGGCGGCCAGTGCCTGATCGGCTGCCTGGAAAACGCGGGCGTTTTCCAGAGCAATGGCCGCAAAATCGGCCAGAAAGGAGAGCAAAAATTCGTCCTGCTTGCTAAAGGCACGGTAAGCGGAACGGTTGCTAACGCCCAGCACGCCCAGGTTGATGCCGCGCAGCTGAAGCGGTACATAAAGCACGGCGTGGGCAAAGTAGCCGGTTTTCACCTTCATCCCCTGCCCGGCCATCGAGGATTGGCGCAACGGCCGTCCCGACTGCATTACTTCCCCGGCAGGAGAGTCGGCCAGGGGCAGCACCAGCCCCGTGCTGTCGGTTTGGAGATTGGTCTGGCGGTCATACGGCCGTAAATGTTTCCCCTCATCGTCTGGCAGCCAGATGGTACTCTCTTCGGCATTGGTCAGGTAGGTGGCCGCTTCCAGGACACGCTGCAGCACCTCATCCACGCTCAACAAAGTGGTAATCGCCTTGCCGATGTTGGACAGCGTGCGCATTTCGTTATTCTGGCGGCTCATTTCCACCTTGAGGCGGCGAATTTGTTCTGCCAGCTCTGCCTTGTCATGCAGCAGGCGCCTTTCCACCAGAGCGCGATCAATCGTTTCGACAATTTCATCCACCGTAAACGGCTTGATGATGTAATCTTTAGCCCCCAGCCGGAAGGCTTCGATGGCGCTGAGTTCAGACCCATAGCCCGTCATCAGCACCACGGGGGTTTTGAGCGATTCCTGAGCCATTTGCTGCAGCACGTCCAGCCCCGTCATTTGGGGCAGGTTATAGTCCAGCATCACCAGGTCGGGGTCTTTTTCACGGATGAGTTCCAGGCCAGTCTGGCCGTCGTAGGCATGCAGGGTGCGGTAACCGAAGGTAGGCAGCACCGTCTCGGTTAGATGTTTCACAATTTCTCGACTGTCGTCGATTATGAGAATGAACTCGCCGCTCATAAAGTTAACTTCTTGACAGAAAGGTCAGGTTGGCCGGTGCCCCAGGAACCCCAATACGTGCCAGGTACCAAATATATGCCGTGTGGATACGGCCGTATGCACAGGACCTTAAGTGACCATTCTTACGCGTGTTATTAAGTGACGCCGCAGTAACCATTTTATTGTGCTTTGTGGCGGACCGCTGGTGTAC
Source organism: Chloroflexota bacterium (assembly GCA_963169155.1). Classification (GTDB taxonomy): domain Bacteria; phylum Chloroflexota; class Anaerolineae; order Promineifilales; family Promineifilaceae; genus Leptofilum. The sequence goes on along the minus strand of CAUJGI010000059.1, from coordinate 676 downwards.
CAACCTGTTTACAGCCAATTTACCTGGCTTTAGAGCATACACCAGACCCACTCTCCAAAGGTGAAATTTAAGTAAATGTTCCGTGCTGAAAACCGAAATTAGCTGCGGCTGACCCTCTAAACTGACTCAACTACACTTTCAATACAAGCAATGTCCGGTTAACCGGAGGGGCTGTTCAGCAAATGGTTTGGTTATGTTTGCCAATGCTAGGAGCGATTATAGCATAGCCTGCCCCTCAACCACTAAACAAGCGCTGCTAAAGTGGCGGTTCGGACAAAAATAACTTCAAAAATAACTTTACGTAAAGCAGGGAACGTGCTATAGTAAGCGCATCATTGGTTATGTTAATGTAACAGGGGCAATTTTCAGGCAAGTCCTGCAAAACCAACCCACTCAATGACACCCAGGCGCACACGGTGTTTTTGAGTCAATCGTCTGTTTTGTGGAGGTAAGAAATGGTTTCCCAGCGGCGTTTATTTAGCTTATTAACATTGTTGATTGTAATCAGTTTGTTTGTGGTTGCCTGCGAACGGCCGCTTGGCGGTACCGATGAGGACACAACCAACCAAAATGACCAGGTTGATGATCCCGATGTGGGCGGTGGTGTGGAGACGGGTGGTGACACAGGCACAACGGACGGCGGCACGACCGATGGCGGCGTTACCGAAGGTGACAC
>CAUJGI010000058.1 GCA_963169155.1 Chloroflexota bacterium | reverse complement strand
CGTCTGGCCATCTTCATCAGAGTAGTGCCCGGTTACGGCGCTGTCGACGCACAACAGACCGATTTGTTCCCCCTTTACCAGCAGCAGCGCTCCAATCCAGGCGCGAATCCGTTCCAGGCCCTCTTTTTCAACCCAGGCAGGATGGCTGTTAACATTTTTAATAACCGACCAGCTCGTACCCGCCTCAAATTTGCTGTAAATAGAATCATTGCTCAGACGCAGCTGCCTGGTTGCAAAAAGCCGTTTATCAAAACCACGCCCCGCCACCATGACAAACTCTTCCCCCGAATTTTCCAGCAAGAAGAGGGAGGCCGAATCAAACGCCACCACCTGACCCAATAAATCAAAAATTTGCTCATAAACCTGGTCTAGCTGCAAACTGGTCGTAAGCAAAGCCCCCACCTTTTGCAGGGTGCGAGAAAGATGCAGCTGGCGCCGTTCGTTGGCAAACAGCCGGGCATTGACAATGGCAATTGCGGCCTGGTTTGCCACGCCTTGAAGCAGCGCCACCTCGTCAGCTGAAAAACGGCGCGGGGCATGCCAGTTATTTACATGCAGCACCCCCACAACTTCACCCTGAACTTTTAGCGGTACACACAAGATGCTATACAAGCCTTGCTTCATCATCTTCAAGGTGTACTCATTGGCAAAGGGTATCTCGTTGAGGTCAGAAATGATAACCGCTTCGCCTTCCCTAATGGCCATCTGGCTGGTAAAGGTATCGGATATTGCCACACGTGCACCTGGCGGGTTATAGGCAAAGGCTTCTTCGGCCCACCAGGAGGTAATGGTGTCCAGGTGTTGGCCGTCAGTTGAAATCAGAGCAATGGAGCAGTTGTGCACATCGTTCAGATAGACGCGCAGGATTTCCATGACGCGGGTCAATATCTCGTCCCGATCCAGGCTACTGGAAACAAAATCAGAAATATCCAGCAAAATTTCGGCCTCGCGACGCCGTCTGGCTTCGGCCTGGAACAGCTGGGCGCGGGTGAGGGTTACGGCCGTTTGCCGGGCAATCACCTGCATCAATTCAATGTCATAGGGGGAAAACGTGCGAACCCGGCGCGACAGCAGCTCAATGCAGCCAATCAGCTCATCTTGCGACAGCAGCGGCACAAAAAGCAGAGTTTGGCTCGTCTGGTTGGCCAGATGAACCCGGGCCCATTTCGCCAGCCCGCTGTCCTCAGCCCTGAACATGATGGGGTCCTGGCCGATTTGCCCACCGAGATTGTCAATCATGTTCGCCAGGACTTTATTGTCGTGGTCCTTGTCGTTTGCCGTGGGGCGGGGATCGGGCGAAGTGCAGAATTGAGCCAGGGGAGTGATCACGCCAATGGCCGCGTTCCATTCCATGATGTGCACGGCCGTTACGTCAAACACCTCACTCAACCGCCGTGCCAACCTGGTCAGACTGTCCCCAATCCCGGCGTTCCCCGACAACAGCGTCACAATTTCCAGGAAGATGCTGGTATAGCCGGGGGTGTCGGTGCCTTGATGAACGGCCGTCTTAAACGCCGTCACGTCTGTCATCATGCCGCACAGCAGCCGCTCATGGGCATTTGCCAGCAGGCAAACCCGATCCCGAAACCAGAGCGAGGCACCATCCGAGGCTATCAGACGATATTCAAAGAGGTGGGTTTGTTGATCGGCCACGGCCGTAGCCAACTCCGCCAGCACCCGATCGCGATCCACTGCATGGAGATGATCGTGCCAGAAAGACGGCCGTAACCATTGATCCAGCGGTACACCCAGGGCGCGTTCCGCGTGCGGACTAACGTACACCAACTGAAACGTCTGCGGATCGGCAGCCCAAAAGATGACATTAGCACTTTCCGCATACGTCTGAAACAAGCCAAAATCTGGCTGTATCGGGAATAAATCTTTAGCTTGCTCAGCACTCATTCGTGGTTCCTAAACACCGCATGGCGATGTATTTTCCGGTTTGTTTAGAATAATTGATGTGAAGTATCATAAGCAAAGGTTGCTTACTTGAAAAGACCACAAGGAAGAAAGTAATGTCACAAAATCGTTCTCTAATTGCCCGCTTGTTTGTTTTTGTGGGTGCAACGGCCGTTGTTAGCCTTCTTCTCTACCGCTACAGCGAACAATGGCTGCGTTCCCTCTTACTTTACCTTTCAACCGCCAGCTGGGCCCGACAAACTGCCACCGATTTCCCACCAGCCTGGCAGGTGGCCAGCCGATTCATCGCTGGTAAAACCAGCCAGGACGCCATTCGTGTCACCCAGGAGGTAAACCAAAGCGGCCTATCGGCGACGCTGAACTACCTGGGGGAAAGCGTGGCAACGGCCGAAGATGCCGCCGCCGCCCGAGAAGCCATCATTGATCTGATGCGGCACATTCACCTTAGTGGGGTCAATGCCACCGTGTCGGTTAAGCCAACTCAGCTGGGACTGCACTTGAGTACGGCCGTTATCCGCAGCAATTTGCAGCAGCTCCTCACCGCCGCAGAAAAGTATGATACCCGCGTTCGCATCGACATGGAAGACAGCAGCGTCACTGACACAACGCTGGACCTGTACCGCAGCCTGCGCGACGAGGACGGCTTTGGCCACCGCGTGGGCATCGTCATTCAAGCCTACCTCTACCGCACCGAAGACGACATCCGGGCCTTGATCCAGGAAGGGGCCTGGGTGCGTTTGTGTAAAGGCGCGTACAAGGAGCCGCATGAGCTGGCTTTCCCACAAAAGGCAGACACTGACGCCAACTTCTTGCATCTGGCCCAGGAAATGCTGAGTGAAGAAGCGCAAAACCGGGGCATGTACCCCTGCTTCGCCACCCATGATGAACAGCTGATTGACGCTATCATGCAGTATGCGCGGCAGCACCAGATTGATAAAGAGTCATTTGAATTTCAAATGTTGTACGGTGTACGACGGGATCTACAGCAAACGGTGCGCCAGCAAGGGTATCGGGTTCGGGTGTACATTCCCTTTGGCACCACCTGGTACCCTTACTTCATGCGCCGACTGGCGGAACGGCCAGCCAATTTATGGTTTTTCCTGAGCAACTTTTTTAAGTAACGGGTTTCACGGGCCAAAAAGACGGGACCACAACGGCGGCCCCAGCAGCAGCAGCCCCACCAGCACCGCGCCCAATGCGCCTACCAAAACGGCCGCTGCGGCCACATCTTTGGCCACTTTCGCCAGCGGATGAATATCCGGCATCGTCATATCCACCACGGCTTCGATGGCGGTGTTCATGAATTCCGCTATCCACACCGCCATGAAGGTGAGAATGAGCACGGCCCAATCCCGCAGCGGCAAGCCCAGCCACAAACCCAGGGCGACAACGGCCAGGGTCACCACAGCATGGATCCACGCATTGTGCTGGGTGCGCAGCACAAACCACCAGCCTTCGAAGGCATATTGAAAGCTCTTGGCTCGATTGTGAATTTCTGAGCGTTTTTCGATGGACAAGCTGGCTACTCCTCCGTTTCCTCCGGTGGGCCGGTGATTTCGGCCCCTAGCTGGGCCAGGATCGAGGCCTGGGCCCACCACATATGGTCCTTTTCGTCTGGCTCTTCGTGATCGTAGCCCAGCAGATGCAGCGTACCGTGTACAGTCAGCAGCTGTAGTTCGGCCTTCAGGCTGTGGCCGCCCTGTTTGGCCTGGCGTTCGGCCGTCGGCACGGAAATGACGATGTCGCCCAGGTATGGCTCGTCGTCGCTCATGCCGGGCATCGTTTCGCCGCTGGCAAAACTCAGCACATCGGTGGGCGCATCAACACCGCGATATTCTTTGTTTAACGTCTTGAGCTGATCGTCGTCGGTGAGTAACAGGGTAATTTCAGCTGGGAGCTTGTGCTCTTCGTGGCGCAGGGTGACGGTAACGGCCGTCCTTAACGCCGCCGCAACCGATTGGACCACTTTTTCTTTTTGCTGCACGTGAATTTTGTATGAAGCCACTAGGTTGGTTCCTTGCTGAATTGGGTCTGATCCACATCGGCGGGAAGGGGAATGGGGGGTACGGCCGTTTCAGCCAGCGCCTGCTCTTCAAGCGACAAAATGGCGTCATTTCCTGGATATTTCACCCGAACATGGAACCGTCCCTTCAACGTCTTGATAAACGACTCGCGAATCAGCCGAATATCGCCCAACGTCAAACCCGACTTGTCCAGCTGTCCATCGGTTAAATCTTCGTCAATGAGGGAATTGACAAGCTTTTCGATCGATTTTTCACTGTTGGGCTGCAAGGCCCGTGAGGTAGATTCGATGACATCGGCCAGCATCACCACGCCGGTTTCCCGCGTGCGTGGCTGGGAACCCGGATAGCGGAACTTTTCCGAATCTATCTCTTCCCCTTCGGCCGCCTGCTCTTTGGCCTTATGGTAAAACCCTTTTACCAGGCGCGTGCCGTGATGCTCTTCAATAAATTGGTGAATGCGGTATGGCAGCTTGTAGCGCTTGGCCAGTTCCAGGCCATCGGTGACGTGGCTGATGATGATGCGAGCGCTGGTTTGTGGGTCCAGGGCATCGTGTGGGTTCACCCCTTCCTGGTTTTCGCTAAAAAAGGGCGGACGGTTCATTTTGCCGATGTCGTGATAAAACGCGCCCACGCGCACCAGGCTGCTGTTGGCCTTGATTTGCTCCGCGGCCTGCTCAGCCAGGTTGGCCACCATGATACTGTGATGGTAGGTGCCCGGGGCGCGGCGCAGCAGTTCTTGCAGCAAGGGATGATCCAGCCGTGACAGTTCTTGCAGCTGGAGTGTGGTGGTGATTCCAAACAGACTGCCCATCACAAAAAAACCAACCAGGGTGAGCGCCGACGACAACACGCCATTGACAACAGCGTAGCCCATCAGCTCCAGCATGTTCAACACGTCGATACTGTCCTGGTTGAGACGGAAGACCAGAATCACGGCACAGTAACCGATGGCGGCGGCCAGCCCGGCGCGAAAAAAGGCGTTGATGCGCTGGGCGTCCTGCAAATTCAGGCTGGCGAGCAGGCCGCCTACGGCCGTATACGCCGCCAGCTCCAACGAGTTCGGGGTTAAAAAGCCAATCAAGGCCGCCATTACAATCGTAATCGAGAGGGAAAAGCGCACATCGTAGATGACGCTCAGCATCATGGACAGCGCCGCCATGGGGAACATGTAGGTCAGGAAGCTGCTGCCGGTAATCATCAATTTGGCAATGGCGGCAAAAACCAACAGCAAGCTGGCGAGAACGGTGAGGTAACGGCCGTTGTCGCGCACCTGGCCCCAGAAAAATTGGTGCCAGTACATCGTGATCAGCACCACAGATAGCAGCGAGGCGACAAACACGGCGGCCACATCGCGCCAGTCGAACTGGCTTTGCAGCAGGCCTAGCTGGGTCAGCTTTTCGATGTCCAGGGCGGTCACAATATCACCCTGACGGACAATTCGTTCGCTGTCGGCGATGGTGACCGGGTAAGTGCCTACGGCGTCGGCTGCTTCGTCACGAAGAGCGGCCGTTGCTTCTGGATCGGGGAACACGGTGGGCGCAATAAACTGCGGCGCCAGGTTGGTGACTACGTTTTCCTGCCGGGCCGTCAGCTCCAGGCTGGCTTCGCGCCGGGCGATAATCTGGTAATCACGCAGTT
>CAUJGI010000057.1 GCA_963169155.1 Chloroflexota bacterium | reverse complement strand
TGACAATCGGGTAGCTGATGTGGCCGCGCAGCCGCTGGTTGAGCCAGAACAACGACGGATGGTTCAGCTCGTCTTGCAGCAGCAGGTCAAACTCAGCTAGGCGCAGCTGCTCGGCCAGGGCAAACCAGAAATTGTGCAGGAGGGAACGGCCGTATCCTTCCCACGGCAGCGAGATAATTTCCACTTCGTCGCCCGCCGCTTCTAAATGCTCAACCAGCTGGCGGTCGTACAGGTAGCCGCCGGAGAGGGTTTGGAGACGGCCGTAGATGATGAGTGCGATTTTCATGTCAGTGATAAGTGATAAGTAAAAAGTGAAAAGTTGCAGGTTGCAGGTAAAACCACTTGCATACTTGCTCACTTGCCAGCGTTTACCGCTAACCGAAACGACGCCCACGCTATCTCATTTTCCCACACTTTCACCGCCAGGTGGCTGAGCGTGCTGGCCTGGATGCGCTCGGCGAGCTGGGTGGCGAGGATGCGGGCGAAATGCTCGATGCTGGGGTTGAGCCCGGCAAATTCGGGCAGATCGTTGAGCGTTTTGTCTTTGTAATACGCCACCAGCGCTTCCAGGTTGGCTTCGATGTCGACGATGTCGACGAGGTAGCCGTGCTGGTCCAGCGTGGGGCCGCTGAGCTGAAGCTCAACGACGTAGTGGTGCGAATGCCACTCATTCTCCGCCCCCCAATCCCCACCGATGAGGAAATGCTGGGCGACAAAATCACGTTTGACGGCAACGGTGTACATAAATTCTCCAGTGTGGTGGTTTGTGGCTGGTGGCGGGTTTGACTAACCACTAGCCACCAGCCACTAAAAAGTAAAAACAACCTGTACGGCCGTTTCCGGCCTCAAATCAATCAATTCATAAGCGTTAGCCGCCTGCGCCAGCGGGAAGCGGTGGGTGATGAGCGGCTGCGGCTGCACTGTTTGCAGCATCGCCCAGGCGACGGCCAGCCGCCGTTTTTTGCTCCAGCGCCCCTGCCAGCGGGGGGCCAGGTGGCTCACCTGGCTGCTGATGAGCTGAAGCTGGCTGCGGTGGAAGTGGCCGCCCAGGTCCAGATTGGCCCGCTTACGGCCGTACCAGGAACCGACAAGGAGTCGGCCGTTAAACCCCATCACCCCAATCGCCGTGTCCAGCGCTGCGGGATTGCCAGACAGTTCAAAGGCCAGATCGAGGCCGGGATGGTGGCTGGCGTGCGGCAGGTTGGCCAGAATCTGGTCAGGCAGGTCGGGGCTGGACGGGTCCAGGCTGGCGCTGGCCCCCAATTTTTGCGACCAGTCGCGGCGCAGCAGGTAACCATCGAGCGTGAGCAGGCAGGCGAGCGGCAGCTGCGCCAGCAGGCTGGTGGTGAGCAGCCCGACGATGCCCTGGCCAAAGACGGCCACCTGTTCGCCAATCCCCGGCTGCGCGTCCATGACAAAGGAGACGGCCGTTTCCATGTTGGGCAGGAAAACGGCCGTTTCCGGCAGCATCCCGTTTGGCACAGGCAAAACCTCATCCGGTCTGGCCATAAAGTGAGATTGGTGTGGCTGGAAGGCAAACACCAGCCGGTCGCGCCACGCGTTGTCTACCAGTTTGCCCATCTCAACCACCCGCCCCACGGCCGCGTAACCGTACTTTTGCGGATAGCCGCCCTCGCCCAGCGCGGCAATCGTGGCGTCGGCCATCAGCGCGGCGGGCATTTGGCCGCGGTACAGCAGCATCTCCGTGCCGGGGCTGATGGCGGAGACGACAGTTTGCACCAGCAGACCGTCCGCAGGCAGCGGCGGCAGTGGCTCCTGGCGCAGTTCCAGCTGGTACGGGGCGGTAAAAAAGAGAGCGTGTCGTTGCATAAAGTTGTTGTTTTGTTGAAAATTTCACGCAAAGGCGCAAAGTTTTTTTTTATTCTTTGCGCCTTTGCGTGAAACTCACATTATCGGCGGATCATGGTGGCAGTCATGATGGCACACAGTTTGCGCGCGCCGTTTTCGTCTTCGCCGAACAGCTCGCCCTGGCAGACGGTGAGCGTGCGGCCCGGCCGCACCACCCGCCCGTGGGCGATCATCGTCACGCCCAGTGCCGGGGCGAGCAAATTCATCTTGAACTCCACGGTGACCACTTCGCTGCCCTCCGCCAGCAGGGAGAGCGTGGCGTAGCCGCAGGCAGAATCAACGACGGCCGTTGTCGCCCCGGCGTGCACAAAACCATGCTGCTGAGACAGGTCGGGCGTGACGGGCAGCTCGATGGTGACGTTTCCGGGGGAAACGGCCGTTAACCTTGCACCCAAAAAAGCCATGAACGTCTGTTTGGCAAAGCTGGCTCGTACCACCTGCTCGTAAGCTGGGTTCGGCACGTCAAACTGGGTCATCCTCGCGTCCTTTTCTTTATCCGCAGATTTCGCAGATTCTCGCAGATTTTAGGCTCGTTCCTACTTTCTGCGCCGGTGCGACGCGGAGCGTCGCCAACTGCATTCCACGCAGAGCGTGGAACGAGCCCCGCCCAGTGACAAAAATCTGCGTCCATCTGCGTTAATCTGCGGATTGTTTTTCCTCTGGCCAGCGCACGTCGCCGGAGAGAATCATATCTTTGCCCAGCCACTGCGTGTGCGGATTTTTGAGCTGGGGCAGGCCGTGGCCATTCAGGTTGCCCACGGCGTTGAGGCCGCCCACCAGCAGCGGGGCGACGGTGATCACCAGGCGATCGACCAGCTGTTCCGTTAAAAAGCTGGTGATGATGCTGGCCCCACCTTCCACCATCAGGCGGCGGGTGCCAGCGTGGTGCAGCCACGCCAGCAGGGCAGGCAGGCTGACACGGCCGTTTTCCGTCAGCGGCAGCCTTACCACAGTGGCCCCCATGTCTTGCAGGGCCGCTTCCTGGCGCGGATCAGCTGCGGTCGTGGTGGCCACGATGGGTTTGTGCGGATGTTCCGTGAGCAGTTTGGCCGTCAGCGGCAGCCGCAGCTGGCTGTCCACGATGACCGGCTGCGGGTCGGGACCAGCCACCAGGCGCACCGTCAGGCGCGGGTCGTCGGCCAGCACGGTGCCGATGCCCACCAGGATGGCGTCATGCCCGGTGCGCAGCTGGTGGGTGAGCGTCATCGACTCCTGCCCACTGAGGGCCAGCGGTTCGCCACGCCGCCGGGTAATCGAGCCATCAACGCTTTGGGCGTAGCTGAGGGTGACGAAGGGACGGCCGTTTGGCGCTGGTTTGGGTTTAGGAATAGGGGCGGGGGAACGGCCGTTCAGGTTCATCAGGTGGCGCATCCGTTCCACCTTGGTCGCCAGGTAGGCGGCATTTTCCACGGTGACGGCGGGGGGCATAGGGACCCGCTCCACCACGGAAATGCCTAACCGTTCCAGGCCTTCAATCTTGCCGGGATTGTTGGTCAGCAGCCTTACCGCCGTCACGCCCAAATCCTGCAACATGTGGGCGGCAACCGTGTAGTCACGGGCGTCGGCCTGGTGCCCCAGCATCAGGTTGGCATCGACGGTGTCGTACCCTTCGTCCTGCAAATTGTAGGCGCGCAGCTTGTCTAGCAGGCCAATGCCGCGCCCCTCCTGCCGCAGATAAATGATGACGCCCGCGCCCGCCTGGGCAACTTGCTGCATCGCCTGGTTCAGCTGCGGCCCACAGTCGCAGCGCAGCGAGCCAAGCACATCTCCGGTAAAACATTCAGAGTGGATGCGTACCAGGACGGCTTTTTGCAGATCTAATTTGCCAAAGACCAGGGCCAGGTGTTCTTTCTGATCGAGATTGTTTTGATAGTAGCAGAGCTGAAATTCGCCCACTTCGGTGGGAATACGGGCGCACGTTTTGCGCTCCACGAGAAGATTGTTCATGCTTTTTACACTCCAACACAGCTTAAGCTCGCTTGTTGTGAATCGGTGAGGGTTATCGATGCTTTGTTACGATTATACGCAACTCTGGCGGGATTGGATCGATTGGGGGGAGGAGGAAAGTGAGAAGTTGCAAGTGGCAGGTAGCAGGTTGCTTGCAACTCGCCACTTACAACATGTTCATGAACCAAACAGAAAATCAGCCACAAAGCCCGCGATGATGGGGAAAACCAGCCCGACGCCCATGCGAATGAGCGTGGGGCGCAGGCCAACGATGCTCACCTCCAGCGGCATGCGGAACACTGTTAGCAGCGACCAGGAGGTAACGAAGGCCACGCCCGCGCCAATGCCGGCGCCGGCTTTGTACAGCGTGGCCGCCAGCGGGAAGCTGACAAAAATGCTGGGCGGCATCACGGCCCCCAGTGCCGAAGCCAGGACAATGCCACGCCAGCCTGACTGTTCGCCCATCCAGCGGCTGATTAGCTCTTGCGGCACCAGCACTTCAGACAGCCCCACAATAATAAAGACGGCCACAAAAATGGGAATGAGCTTGATGAAGGTTTGCCCGCCAGATTTGAGGCCGGTGACCAGGCTGCCATCGTGGCGCAAGTAGGCAATGATCATAAACAGCACGGCAACGATGAGCAGCAGCACGGTTGTGAAGTCCATAGTTCCTCTTTTCTTGGGCGGTTGGTTGGTGGGGGTCATGTTACAGCTCGGCGGAGGGGCAGATGTCGTTGAGGGGGCAGTTGGGGCAGTCGGGGCGGCGGGCGTTGCAGATGCGACGGCCGTGGAAAATAAGCAGGTGCGAGATGTTGATCCAATGTTCAGGGGGAATCATTTCCATCAGTTCACGCTCCACTTTCACCGGGTCCTGGTTGGTGCTGGTGAGGCCCAGCTTGTGAGCAATGCGCTTGACGTGGGTATCGACGGTGATGCCTTCAGCTTTGCCGTAAATTTCGCCCAGCACCACGTTGGCCGTTTTGCGGGCCACCCCTTTGAGCTGGATCAGCTTGGCCATCTCGTTAGGGAGTTCGCCGCCGTGGTTTTGCAGCAGGGCAACGGCCGTTTCCTGGATAAACGCCGCTTTTTGGCGAAAAAAGCCAGTGGAGCGGATAATTTCCTCCAGCGCGGCGCGGTCGGCAGCGGCCAGGGCCGTGACGTCCGGGTAGGTGGCAAAGAGCTGCGGCGTCACCTGGTTCACACGCACGTCGGTACACTGCGCGGAAAGGATGGTGGCCACCAGCAGCTGGAGCGGCGTTTTGTAATTCAGCTCGCAGTGGGCATCGGGATGTGCCGCCTGGAGCCGCTGCAAAACGGTTTGAACGTAGTCGGGTGAGGGTTTACTTTTTGCCATGTGTGTCTTGCGGCAGAATCGGCCGTTTTGGGTTGTTTTCTGGTCATTTTGCCGTAGCCAGGGTTATTTCCACTGTGTAACTCTAGCGTTATCAGATTCGCCGTGCAAGTGTATAATGGTGCGGAAGTTGCCGGGTCCGTGCGTGTGAGCAGCTAAAGTGAGAAGTGGACGCTTGGGTACCTGGTTTCCTGAACACTCGCCAATTTGCCAATGGTAAATAATTTATTGGATAATGATTCAACTGCTTCAAGGAGTAACTGCGTGCTAATCGATTTTGGACGCGAAATTAGTGGTTATCTGGCCATTGCTGAATCACGAGAATGGCTGGTCACCAATGGAATTGGGGGATTTGCCTCGGGGACGGTGGCCGGAATGCTGACGCGCCGTTACCACGGGCTGCTGTTGGCCGCGCTGCAGCCGCCATTGGGACGCACCCTGATGCTGGCCAAGGTAGATGAGACGGTAGAGTATGAAGGGATTTATCCGCAAAGCGGCCGTTTCTACCCACTTTATGTCAATCGCTGGGCCAACAGCAAGGTGGAAGGCAATGGCCACCACACCATCAACCGCTTTCATCTGGAAGGCACTACCCCCGTTTGGACCTTTGCGTTTGGCAATGCCCTGCTGGAAAAGCGCATCTGGATGCAGCCTGGAGCCAACACCACCTACCTGCACTACAAACTGGTCCGCGCCACCGGGCCGCTGACGCTGGAAGCCAAGTCCTTTGTCAATTACCGCGACTACCACCAGACCACCATCATGAACGACTGGGAGCTGGAGGTGGCCGATGTGGCCAACGGCCTGCGTGTACAGGTGCATGAAAAGGCAGCACCGCTCTACCTGCTCAGCGACAAGATGGAGATGATTCCCCAGTTTGACTGGTATGAAGATTTTTACCTGAGCGTCGAGGAGTATCGCGGCCAAAACGATGTGCAGGAAGACCACATCTATGCCGCACTGCTGCGCACCGTTTTGCGTCCGGGCGAGTCGCTGACGCTGGTGGCCAGCACGGAACCAGACCCCAATCTGGACGGTGCGGCGGCTTATGCCGAGCGGCAGGCGTATGAAGCGTCGCTGCTGGAGCGGGCGCGTAAGGTGCATGCAGTGGCGCTGCCGCCAGCCATCGAGCAGCTGGTGCTGGCCGCTGATCAGTTTGTGGTGAAAAGACCGACGGCGCGTGATAAGGACGGCCGTTCCGTCATTGCCGGGTATCCCTGGTTTAGCGACTGGGGCCGCGACACAATGATTGCCCTGCCGGGGCTGACGCTGGTCACCGGACGGGCCGAAGTGGCCGCCTCCATTTTGCGCACCTATGCCCAATTTGTGGACCAGGGCATGCTGCCCAACCGCTTCCCCGATGCCGGGGAACATCCCGAATACAACACCGTGGACGCCACCCTGTGGTATTTTGAAGCGCTGCGCGCCTACCACACCGCCACCAGCGATGAAGCGCTGGTGCGCGAGCTGTTCCCGGTGCTGCAAGAGATTATCCTGTGGCACAAGCGCGGCACCCGCTACAACATTCAAATGGATGCCAAAGACGGCCTGCTGTTTGCCGGGGAGGAAGGCGTGCAGCTCACCTGGATGGACGCCAAGGTAGACAGCTGGGTAGTCACGTCGCGCATTGGCAAGCCGGTGGAAATTAACGCGCTGTGGTACAACGCCCTGTGCATCATGGCCGATCTGGCCCGGCTGCTGGGGGAAGATCCCGCTGAGTACGAGGCGGTGATCAAGAAGGTGAAAAAGGGATTCGGCCGTTTTTGGAACAAGGAAATGGGCTACTGCTACGACGTGATTGATGGCCCCGATGCCGATGGCCTGGATGGCAGTTTACGGCCGAATCAACTCCTGGCCATCTCCCTGCCGCACAGCCCACTGACGCCCGAGCAGCAGCGCTCGGCCGTGGATGCCTGCAGCCGTCACCTGGTGACCGCCCACGGGCTGCGCAGCCTGTCGGCGGATGACAAGGCGTATATTGGCCACTACGGCGGCGATCGCCAGAAGCGAGACGGCGCGTACCACCAGGGCACCGTCTGGGGCTGGCTGATTGGCCCCTTTGTCAGCGCCCATTTGCGCGTGTATGGCGATAAAGCGGCGGCCCAATCGTACCTGGATTCGCTGATGCATCACCAGATTCGGTCGCACGGCATGGGCAGCCTCAGCGAAATTTTTGATGGCGATGCGCCGTTTACGCCGCGTGGCTGCGTGGCCCAGGCGTGGAGCGTGGCCGAAGTGCTGCGCGCCTGGCAGGAGACGAGTTGATTTTGGCCACGAATTTCGCGAATTTGCGCGAAAGTTGATTAGCCTGTGAATAAATCCCCAATCATAGCCTGGGGATTTATCCCCAGGTTGGCTGGGGTGAAGGAAAGTAAGATGAAGTTAGCAATGATTGGCTTGGGCAAGATGGGCGCTAACATGGCCACGCGGTTAATTCAGGGTGGTCATGAGGTCGTGGGGCATAATCTGGATACGGCCGTTACCAACCAGCTTGCCGCCGACGTAGGCCTCATTCCCGCCTATTCTCTGGCTGAAGTGGTAGAGAAGCTGGCGCCACCCCGGGTGGCCTGGGTGATGGTACCCGCTGGTGGTCCTACCGAAAGTGTGGTGTCCGAGCTGGGGCAGCTGTTTGGCGCGGGCGACCTGGTGGTAGACGGCGGCAACAGCAACTACAAAGACACCATCCGGCGCGGCCAAACGCTGACCGCGAAGGGTGTTGGCTACGTTGATGTGGGTACCAGCGGCGGCGTTTGGGGGCTGAAGGAAGGGTACAGCATGATGGTGGGTGGTGCGGATACGGCCGTTGCCCAGCTCACGCCCGCCCTGCAAACCCTGGCCCCGGCCGCCGACAAAGGGTGGGGGCATGTGGGCCCCAGCGGTGCCGGGCACTTTGTGAAGATGATACACAATGGCATCGAATATGGCCTGATGCAGGCGTATGCCGAAGGGTTTGAAATAATGAAGGCCAAGGCAGAGTTTGGCCTCGATTTACACCAGGTGGCCGAAATCTGGCGCTTTGGCAGCGTGGTCCGCTCCTGGCTGCTGGATTTAACCGCCAATGCCCTGGCTGAAGACGCCGATCTGAGCGGGATCAAGGGCTTTGTGCCCGACAGCGGCGAAGGGCGCTGGACGGTGTTTGAGGCGATTGACCTGGACGTGCCTGCGCCCATCATTACCCATTCCCTGTTTGCCCGCTTTGTGAGCCGCCAGGATGACAGTTTTGCGGCCCGACTACTGGCCGCCATGCGGCACCAGTTTGGCGGCCATGCGGTCATTAAAACTGAGGATTGAGTAAAGCGTTTATGTTGGAAAACAAACCCCGATTTGGCCCAGAACATTTTGCCGCAGGCACCGACATCATCCGACAGGGTGATGTGCCCGATAAGTTTTACATCATCACGCGTGGGCAGGTGGAGGTGGTTTTGCAGCCGCCGGACGGCCTGGATGCGGTGATTGACCATTTAGGCCCTGGCGACTTTTTTGGCGAGGTAGGATTGCTCAACCAGAGTCGGCGTATGGCCACGGTGCGGGCGGAAACGGCCGTTGACGTCATGGCCATGGATTACCAGACGTTTCGCGGCTGGATCGAAGGGTCGACGTTAGTGGCCCAGGAAATCAAGGCCCTGGCCGCCGAGCGCACCCGCGACACCGGTCCGCTTGAACCCGTTCGCTATTTTGATGCTGCCAGGATTCCCGACGATCTGGTAGAAACGGCCGTTGAATCGGCCGAGCAGTATGAAGCGGGCACGCTCATCGTCCGGCAGGGTGAACTGCCCGACCGCTTTTATGTGATTGTGGAAGGGTTTGTTGCCGTAACCCATGTGGATGCTAGCGGTAAGCTGC
>CAUJGI010000056.1 GCA_963169155.1 Chloroflexota bacterium | reverse complement strand
TCCTCACCCTCTATATTTTTTGAAGATGATCGATTTTAGCGCCGTTACTGAAGCGACGGCTCCAGGCAAGATTATTTTGTTTGGCGAACATGCGGTGGTATACGGCCGTCCCGCCATCGCTGCCCCCATTGCCCAACTGCGCGCCAAAGCCATCATCACCCACTCGTCTAGCAACAACTGCTACATCGTTGCCCCAGACCTGAACCGGCACGACCGGCTGCAAGACCTGCCACCCGACGACGCCCTGGCCCTGGCCGCCCGGCAGGTGCTGGACGCGGCGCATATCGCCCAGCCGCCGGATGTGACCATCTACGTCAGCAGCCAGATTCCCATCGCCAGCGGCATGGGCAGCGGGGCGGCCATTGCCGCCGCCATCATTCGCGCCCTGGCCATGTACCTGCACCGCCCCGACTTGCAAACCAACGAGCGCGTCTCGGCGCTGACCTACGAGGTGGAGAAAATTCACCACGGCACGCCCAGCGGCATCGACAACACAGTGGTGGCCTACGAGCAGCCAATCTGGTTTGTGCGCCAATCGCCGCAGAACCAGATTGAGCCGTTTACCGTGGCCACGCCGCTGCGTTTTGTGGTGGCCGACACGGGGGTGCACAGCAGCACCAAAGTTGCCGTGGGCGATGTGCGCCGCCAGTACGAAGCGCAGCCCGACACATTTACCGAGATTTTTGACGCCTGCGGCCGTATCGCCCAAACCGCGCGAGCGGCCATTGAAACGGGCAACATCACCCAGGTGGGCCAGCTCATGACGGAAAACCACGCCTGGCTGCAAAAAATGACGGTGTCGTCGCCGGAGCTGGACCGTCTGGTAACGGCAGCGCTGGCGGCCGGCGCGCTGGGGGCCAAGCTCAGCGGCGCGGGGCGCGGCGGCAATATGATTGCCCTGGTGGCCGATGACGGAATGGAAACGGCCGTACGCGCCGCACTCCACCAGGCCGGGGCCAAATCCAGCCTCACCACCGTTCTGGCCTGAACTGAAAAACGAAACACGAATGTGACGAATGGACGAATGGTACGAATGAATGAATTTTCAAAAATTCGTTTTATTCGTTCATTCGTTTGATTCGTGTTTTTCTTTTTTCCCCTGTAGATGCCTTCGCCAAAGGTTATGATACAATTGGCAGTTCACACACTCTGCTGCAAGTGCCGCAGCCTGGTCTTGGCACTACTTCCTGGAATATTTTGTAACTTGCTTGGTGCTCAGGAGTTACCATGACTGCAAATAAATTTGCTAAACAAGAAGGAACCCTCGGCGTGATAGATATATCAACAACGGCCGTTACCACCATCGCCAATCAGGCCATCAACCAGTGCTACGGGGTGGTCGGTATGGCCAACAAAAACTTAGCCAATGGCATCGCCAACCTGCTCTCCCGCGATAGCAAACGCGGTATTGACGTCACGATCGAAAACAACGAGATCAAAATTGACGTCTACGTCATCGTGGAGTATGGCGTCCGCATCCGGGCTGTCGCCGAAAGCATTCAGCACACCGTTAAGTTCCATGTAGAAAAAGCCCTCGACATGACCGTTAGCGAGGTCAATATTTTTGTACAAGGCTTACGGATGGGCAAAGAAAACAGCTAATTACCCAATGACTCAATTACCTGATTACAAAAAGTAATTGAGTAATTGGGTAATTGAGTCATTGCGCGTTCGGAGAAGAATTCGTGACACAAACTCACCTACAAGAGGCGACCCAAACCGCCCCGCCCCCGAAATGGTTACAATGCAACGGCCGTCAACTACAAAAATTAGCGTATGCGGCCCTCACCTGGCTGGAGCAGAATCACCAACACGTTAATTCCCTCAACGTCTTCCCCGTACCCGACGGCGACACCGGCACCAACATGCTGCTGACGATGAAGTCGGCTTACGGCCGTGTGCAAAACAGCGAAGAAGAGCACGTGGGTAAGATAGCCGAACAACTGGCCCACGGTGCGCTCATGGGCGCGCGCGGCAACTCCGGCGTCATCCTCAGCCAGATCTGGCGCGGGCTGGCCAAAGGCCTCAAGGGCAAAGAAACGTTCGACGCCGCCGATCTGGCCCACGCCTTCCAGGCCGCCGCCGACACCGCCTACAGCGGCGTCATGAAGCCGGTTGAAGGCACCATCCTCACCATCATTCGCGAAGGCGCCAGCGAAGCTGCCGACGCCGCCAAAAAGAGCCGCGACCTGCGCTTTTTGCTGGAGCGCGTGCTGGAACGGTGCAAACAGGCCCTGGAACGCACCCCCGACCAGCTGGCTATCCTCAAGCAGGCGGGTGTGGTTGATTCCGGTGGGCAGGGGTTGGTGTATATTTTGGAAGGCATGCTGAATTACGTTTATGGCAAAATGAATGAGTTGATGTTTACGGCCGTTCCCAGCAGCAACCATGTAGCCCCCACTCGTCAGATGTCGGCACAAGAATTGGCCATTCCCGATGGTGGCTCGATTGAAAATCCGTACGACGTCCAATTTATCTTGATGGGTAAAAACCTGAACGTCACCGAGGTGCGTAATCGCATTGATGCGATGGGTGACTCTACCGTGGTGGTAGGCGACGAAACGACTATCAAGGTCCACATCCACGTCAAAGACCCTGGTGTCCCGCTTTCTTACGGCATCAGCCTGGGCCATATTACCGACGTGGTGGTGGAAAATATGCAGATGCAGATGGAAGAGATTGTGCAGGCTCCGGCGATGGCCATGGTGGCAACGGCCGTTCCCCTCATCAAACCCACCGTGCAGCCGGGCCAGGTAGGGGTCGTCGCCGTTGCCTCTGGCGAAGGATTGGCCGAAATATTCCGCAGCATGGGCGCTTCCTACGTCGTTAGCGGCGGGCAGACCAACAACCCCAGCATTGAAGAGCTGTTCCAGGCCATCCAGGACGTGCCCACCGACAAGGTGGTCATCCTGCCCAACAACAAAAACATTATCCTGGCCGCCGAAGCCGCCCGCGATCTCAGTCCCAAAAACGTGGCCGTAGTGCCTACCAAAACCGCGCCGCAGGGGCTCAGCGCCATGCTGGCGCTTAACCCGGATGGTGAACTGGACGAAACGGCCGCTGCTATGGCCGAAGCGTCGGGGCAGGTTTCTACCGGGGAAATTACTCGCGCCACCCGTTCCGTCACGCTGGATGGCGTGTCGGTGAACGAGGGTGAGTTTATTGGGCTGGTGGACGGCCGTTTGTGCACCTCGGGTTCAGAACTGGCTGGGGTGTTAACGGCCGTACTCGCCGCTATGGAGATGGAAGACCGTGAACTGCTCTCGCTCTATTACGGCCAGGACATCTCCGAAGCAGAAGCCGCCGCGCTGGCCGAACAAATCGAAGCGCAGTACGAAGAGATTGAAATCGAACTGCTGCCCGGTGGCCAGCCATACTATTTTTATATTTTAGGGGCAGAATAACCCCCTCCCTGGCCCTCCCCCTGCCAGGGGGAGGGAATCTGGCTGGGGTGAGGGTCTCATAAACCTCCAACTATGACCATCAAAATTGTCACCGACAGCGCCTGTGATGTGCCGCCCGAACTGGCTCACCAATTCGATATTACCGTCGTGCCCGCCTACATCAACGTGGGCCAGACCAGCTATCTGGAAGGGGTAGAAATTAGCCGCGAGCAGTTTTACCACCGCCTCGCCAGCTTCCCGCACTACCCGACAACGGCCGCTCCCGCCATCGGTGCCTTTACCGAGCAGTATGAACGGCTCAGCGCCGCCGGGGCCAGCCAGATTTTGTCGATGCACATTGCCCATGATCTGAGCGCCATTTACAATACGGCCCGTGTCGCCGCCGTGTCGGTCAATTCTGCACCGGTGACCTTGTTCGACACGCGCCAGATTACCCTGGGGGCGGGCCTGCTGGTGCTGCTGGCCGCCGAAGCGGCTGCGGCCGGGCAAACCCTGGCCGAAATCATGGCAATGCTCAACGAAAAAGTGAGCCGCACGCGTGTCTTTGGCATGATCGATTCGCTGGAGTCGCTGCACCGCAGCGGGCGCGTCAGCTGGGCCCAGTTTGGCATTGGCTCGCTGCTGCAAATCAAACCCATTATGATGATTGCCGACGGCGTCATTTCGGCTGCCGCCAAGGTGCGCACGCGCAAACGGGCCCTCAGCCAGATGCTCCAGATGGTGGCGGAACTGGCCCCGTTTGAGCGGCTGGCCATCATTCACGTCAATGCCCAGGAAGCGGCCGAAGAGCTGTACCAGCTTTCCAGCGACCTGTTTAGCAGCCTGTCTGGGGCGCTGCCGCTGATTCAAAGCGTGACCCCGGCGGTAGGCACCCATTTGGGCGTGGGGGCGGTGGGCTTTGCGGCCGTTTCCGCCCGCCCTGGTGAGTAAAACCATGTTTGCACTTTGCCACAGATGACACACATTTTAAATCCCTTTAATCCGTGTAATCCGTGGCTAAAAAACAAAGAGTGTGAGCAAATTTGATTGGACACAATCCTTTAGGATAAACTCGTTCACATGAATAAAACATTGAACCGATTGCAGCGTGTGTTGGATTTAGAAGCCAGCCAGGGCTACAAAAACAAGGCCGTCGTGGGCGGCATTCGACAATTTGCCACGTTTTGGGTCGGCCAGGCGCGTGAAGCGGCCGTTACCGAAATGGATAAAGTTTTGGTAGAGCAAGTTGCCGAGGTGCTGGCCGATTACGGCCGTCTCCCCGGTACCGAAGCGCGCGCCAAAATTATTGAGCAGCTGCAAGCAAAATTGCAGCAGCGCCAGGCCCAGGAACCAGATGCTGCCCCGAAGCAGGTTGTCTCGCAGCCCCCGCAGCCCAAACCAGAAAAACGGCCCGAACCACAAGCCGTGGCCAGTACGCCACCGCCCCGGGCGCGTGTTGAAGCGCCACCGCCTTCCTTATCTGTCGAGACCCAGCCATCGCCCGCCAAAAGCAAGAAGCCGGGCAAGTGGGATCGCCGGGCCGCACGGCAGACCGTTGAATCTGACCCGGCAGGATTGGCCCAGCCAGTAACGGCCGTACACGGCATTGGCCCCAAGCTGGCCGAACAGTTCGAGCGCCTCGGCGCTTCTACCATTGAAGAGTTGCTCTACCTCTTCCCCCGCCGCTTCGACGACTACACGCTGATGAAGCCCGTCCACAAGCTGGTATACGGCGAGACCGTCACCGTCATCGGCACCGTGTGGGAAACCCGCGCCCGGCGCAGCCGCAACAACCAGGTCATCGTCCAGTCGGTCATCAGCGATGGCACGGGCCAGGTACAGGCCACCTGGTTCAACCAGCAGTGGCTGGCCGACAAGCTCAAGGCGGGCATGCAAATTGTGCTTAGCGGCAAGGTGGAGCAATATTTAGGCCGCCCCGTGTTTAACTCGCCCGAGTGGGAACCGGTGGAACTGGACCCGCTGCGCACCCGGCGCATTGTGCCCATCTACCCGCTCACCCAGGGGCTGAGCAGCAACCGGATGCGCGACATCATGCGCGGCGTGGTGAACCATTGGGCCGCTCGCGTAGCGGACCCGCTGCCCGCCAGCATCCGCCACCGGCAAAAGCTGGAAAGTTTGGCCGATGCCCTGCAGCAGCACCACTTCCCCGACAGTCAAAATGCCCTGCACGAAGCGCGCCGCCGCCTCATTTTTGACGAGCTGTTTTTGCTTCAGCTGGGTATGCAAAACTTTCGCCGCGAGTGGCAGTCCCAGCCGGGGGTGGCGGTTGCGGTGGATACGGCCGTTCTCACCGACTTCCAAAACAGCCTACCCTACACCCTCACCAGCGCCCAGCAGCACGTCATCCAGGAAATTGTCAGCGATCTGGCGGCCACCACACCGATGAACCGGCTGCTGCAAGGGGATGTCGGCGCGGGTAAAACCGTCGTGGCCGCGGCCGCTTTGCTGCTGGCCGCCAAAGCCGGGTACCAGACCGCCCTCATGGCCCCCACCGAAATTTTGGCCGAGCAGCATTTTAACGGCTTGCAGCCGCTGCTGGCCCCGTTTGGTCTGCGCACCTGCCTGCTCACCGGCAGCACCCCCGCCGCCGAAAAAGCCCGCATCTATGCCGACCTGGCCACGGGCGATCTCGACCTGGCCATCGGCACCCACGCCCTGATCCAGGAAGGGGTCACCTTCCGCAACCTGGCTCTGGCCATTGTCGATGAGCAGCACCGCTTTGGTGTGGAACAGCGGCAGGCGCTGCGCGACAAGGGGCCATCTGGCGGGGAGTTCAGCCCGCACCTGCTCACGATGAGCGCCACACCGATTCCCCGCTCGCTGGCGCTGTCGATCTATGGCGATCTGGACCTCTCCATTCTGGACGAGATGCCGCCAGGGCGTCAGGAAATCACCACGCGCTGGATTCGCACCAGAGAGCGGGAAAGAGCTTATTCATTTATTCGGCAGCAGGTGGAAAACGGCCGTCAGGCCTACATCATCTACCCGCTGGTGGAAGAAAGTGACAAGGTGGATGCCAAAGCGGCCGTAGCCGAGTACGAGCGGCTGCAAACGCTTGTTTTCCCCGATTTGCAGGTGGGGTTGATACACGGCCGTTTGTCCAGCAGCGAAAAAGAAAGCGCTATGCGCGCCTTTTACGAAGGTAAGCTGAACATCCTGGTCTCCACCTCGGTCATCGAAGTGGGCGTGGACGTGCCCAACAGCACCGTCATGCTTATCGACGGGGCCAACCGCTTTGGCCTGGCCCAGCTGCACCAGTTTCGCGGGCGCGTCGGGCGTGGAGCGCACAAATCATACTGCATCCTCGTCGCCGACAGCGATACCCCGGAAGCCACCGAGCGGCTGGAAGCCCTCACTCAAACCAACGACGGCTTTGCCCTGGCCGAAAAAGATTTGGAACTTCGCGGGCCGGGTGAATTTTTCGGCCGTCGCCAGAGCGGCCTGCCCGAATTGCAGCTTGCCTCCCTGCTAGACATGGACATGCTCAAAATTGCTCAAACCGAAGCCCAGGCCATCGCTGCCAAAGACCCCAACCTGGCACTGCCCGAGCACCAGCTGCTGCGCCAGCGTGTGGCCCGCTTCTGGCAAAACGCTGGAGACGCGAGTTAGTTTTCGTGGCTAGTTGTTAGCGGCTAGTGGCTAGTGACCAGCCTCTAACCACTAGCCACTAACCCCACTAACCACAAGCCCCTATTCCCCAGGAGAAACCACTTGATTACAGCACTTTACACAGGCACCTTCGACCCGGT
>CAUJGI010000055.1 GCA_963169155.1 Chloroflexota bacterium | reverse complement strand
CAAAACGCGCCGAATAATCTGCTTTTGGCCAGCTGGTTTCATCGGCTTCATTATGCGGCCCGACAGGCCAAACAGTTCATCATCGAATGGCGCTGGGTGATTCCGCTGGCCGTGCTCAACGGCTTGCTGTTCTGGTGGTTTTCCGACGATGAGCGATACATGATGCAAATTGTGGGTGGCCCTAGTGCCCCACAAGATACCGTGCCGATCATTTTACTGTTGGCGGCACCGTTCACAGCGCTGCTCATATTGGTGTATTTTACGTTGGTGGCAAAGAAAAATTGGCTGATCACGGCCGTTTCCACCACCCTTCCCCTGATTGCCGCCGTCTATATTTATTTTATCTATAGGCAGATGGGGATACGGCCGTTTCAAGACCAATACCTCATCTTGATGGTCATCCATTTGCCCGTGCTGGCCTGGACATGCGTCGGGCTGTTTTTCCTCGCCAAACACCGCGATGCCAACAATCGCCTGCGTTTTTTGCTGAAGTCGGTGGAAGTGATCGTAGTCGGCGGGATTTTTGCTGGGGTTATGGCCGCCTTTTTTGGCATCACCGTTGGTCTTTTTAACGCCCTCAGCGTCGAATTTTCAGAGGAGTTGCTGCGCTTCCTGTTTGCGGGCGGGTTGGGCCTGATTTTGGTGATCGCACCAGCAATCATTTACAACCCCACCCTGCCGCCCGATGAGCAGGTGTTTTTCCAGGGCTTTTACCAGCTTGTATCGGCCGTCATGCAAGTGCTGCTCCCCCTGACTTTTCTGGTTTTACTCATCTACATCGGGTTTATCCCGGCCAACTTTCGCGCCCCGTTTGATAATCGAGACGTGCTCATCACCTACAACGTGATGCTGTTTGCCGTGGTGGGGCTGCTGGTCGGTGCCACTATTTTGCGACCAACCGACAGTTCACCAGAACGGGATCGCTGGCTGCGCCGCCTGATCATTGGCGTGACCATTTTGACGTTGATTGTCAGCCTCTACGCCCTGTCGGCTATCATTTTCCGCACGATCAACGACCGCCTGACGCCCAACCGTCTGGCGATTATTGGCTGGAATGTCATCAACATTGGCCTGCTTGCCCTACTGCTTGTTTTGCAATGGCGAGCCAAAAAGGGCCAGTGGCTGGCCGGGTTGTATCAGGCGTTTAGTGTGGGTACGGCCGTTTACGCCATCTGGATCGTCGTTTTGGTTCTGACACTGCCCTGGCTGTTTGGCGTGGATCAGGACAACATGGCCAACCTGCCCGTAAGCATCCAAAAAGTGATTTTTGAAGAGCCAAGCCCTGTGATTATGAAATGCTTTAACAGCCCGCACATCTACCTGCTCGAAGGTGGCGAAAAACGGTGGATTGCCGATATTGAGACGTTTAATGAACGGGGATACGTGTGGGATGATGTCAATTTTGTGCCGTGTAGAGATTTGAGCAGTGTGCCGGATGGAACACCCATTCCTACCGACGCCGGAACGCCGCCCTAACATCTTTTCCCGGAAACTTCATAAATTGTTGAAGCGACCTGTCAGTTTCCGGGAAAATAATAAATCTCTACTACTCTGGCAGTTGAATATTCTGGGCTTCGGCCAGTTCCAAGGCCCGCTGGCGCAGGCGTTCGCTCTGGCTTTCGTTGTGGATGGCGGCTTCATGCGCCGCCCAGGCCCACAGCGTCCGGGCCTGGTCCCGCGCCGAGGCTACACCGCCCCCGTTGATGGTGGAAAAGAGGCGCAAACTCTCGGCAAAACAGTCGGAGGCGTTGTAGATGTTGCCGTCGATTTGTAACGGCCGTATCTCCCTTAGCCCGCCAGCCAACACCCGCGCCAATCCATACCAGGCAAAACCCAACGCGGCATCATTTTCCTGCATCGCCGCCTTGCGGTGTGCCCGGTTGGCCGAGCGCAGCGCCGCTTCCAGATCACCTTTGCCCAGGTAAGCCAGGGCCTGGTAAACGTACACCCGCGAACTATCATACCAGCCCGCCATTTTACTGAAATCCTCCACCACTCGCGCCACCAGGCGCACCGCCCGATCGGCCGCATCGTAGCTGCCCACGTCGATCAGCGCTGCGGCCAGGTTCAAACGGACCTGCATCACGCTCAGGCGGTGATCCAGGCCGTTGACAATCGCCAGCGCCTTGCGGTACAGCGGAATGGCGGCCCGAGCCTGCCCCCGCAGCCGGGAAACTTCACCCAGCAAATTTAACGTCTGCCCAATGGCCAGCTGGTCTTCCAGGCTGCGGTAAGTGTTTACGGCCAGCAGAAGCCAGTGCACTGCCTTATCAAACCGCCCCAGGCGAATGTTTACCTCGCCCAAGGCCCGGTGTGTCAGGGCGAGCACAGGCCGGTTGTCTAATCGGTCCAGCAGCGCCACCTGCCCCTTAAGCTGGGCCAGGTATTGATCCACCGGGCGGTAACGGCCGATGTAGATGTGCTGCTCACACACATGCTGCAAGCAAATGGTGAGCAGTTCCGGTTCATCCAGCTGCTGGCTGGTATCCAGTGCCTTGTTCACGGCCAGCAGCGCCATCTCTACGTCCCCCTGGTGCATGAGGGCTTTGCTTTTGTGCAGCAGCGCCCGCACCCAGGCGGATTCGGCATTGACCAGCCAGGCGACCCGCTCCGCCTGCAGGGCGCTTTGCAGCATCCCGGCATAATCGGCCTGGTAACATTGAATTTCGGCCAGGCCGTTCCAGGCGCGGGCCTGGAGCAGCAAATCACCGTCTTCTTCGGCGGTAAAGCGCATCGTCATGTAGGTTTGGGCGGCTTCAACCAATCGGGCCTGATTGAGCAGCAGCTGGCCCATGTCTTCCTGCAAACGCAGCTGCCAGATAGCGTAATGGGGCATGTCGGTGAGCAGCGCCAGAGAGCGGCAGTAGTAAACCGTAGCCATATCCAGGTTGTAGGTGTCGTGCGCACGCACGGCGGCCATTTCATACAGCTCGGCGGCCAGCGCTTTCTCTTCGGCCAATTCATAATGCTCGGCAATGCTCCCGGCATATTCAGCCACGCGCTCGCCGCTCTGCTGGGCCAGCCAGTCGGCTACCTGCCGGTGGTAAACAGGACGGGCGCGCAGCAGAACAGATTCGTAAGTGACCTGGTGCAAAATGGCATGTTTGAACAGATAGGCGTTGGTTCCGGCAAACCCAGAGGATTGGCGTTGGAAGATCAACTCGCGCTTTTCCAGGGCTTGCAGCGCCGTGCGGGTCTGGGCCGGGGCTAACGGTTCTTCAACGGACTGGTTCATTTGAATAACGGCCGAATCCCAAAACACCCGCCCCACCACCGCCGCCCGCTGCAGCGTCACCCGCTCCATGTTGGTCAGCCGGTCCAGGCGGCCTTGCAACACCGCATTGATGTTGGGCGGCACGCGCACTTCGGTGAGCTGGTTGCGCCGCAGCTGCCACTGTTCCTGCCCGGCAATGATGACACCATCTTCGATCAGCACTTTGATCAGCTCTTCCACGTAAAACGGATTGCCCTCGGCGCGCTGCAGGATGAGGTCAGACAGATCAGCGGGGATTTCTGGCAGCTTTTGCAGAATTTCGACCACCAGCTGCTGGCTTTCTTCTTTGGAGAGGGAGTGAAGGTGAATATGCGGGCCAGGCAACGGCCGTTCCCGACGACCACTGCCAGGCTGCCCATCCAACGGCCGTGTCAACCCAATGATGAGCAGCGGCACTTTGCGGCAGCTTTCGGCCAGATACCGGATCATGTCCAACGATGCCTCATCCACCCAGTGCAAATCTTCCAAAAAGATCAAAACGGCCGAATTGTGCGCCGCAATCACCTCAAACAAGTGAGCCGCATACTCGTAGGCCGCCGCCCGCAGCTGCGGCGCTTCGCCGGTCTGCGCCAGCGACTGCACCCGGGTAGACAAATCCAGCCCAATGAGCTGGCCAATGACGTTGGCCCGCATGCGAATATCGTCATTTTCCTGGCCCATGCCCATAATTTGGGCCATGCCCTGCACCAGTTTTTCTTCGGCAACCGCTGCCGGGTCGTTGTCTTGAATTTCAAAGTAAGTCGCCAACAT
>CAUJGI010000054.1 GCA_963169155.1 Chloroflexota bacterium | reverse complement strand
CCAGGCAACGACGCCCGCGGCAAAAATAGCGCCCGCTGTGGCGATCAGGGCCAGGTCGCGGCCAAAGGCATTGGGGCTGATCCAGGCCAGGGCGAGGGTGAGGGGAACGGCCGTGAGTGC
Organism: Chloroflexota bacterium; assembly: GCA_963169155.1. Classification (GTDB taxonomy): domain Bacteria; phylum Chloroflexota; class Anaerolineae; order Promineifilales; family Promineifilaceae; genus Leptofilum. The sequence goes on along the minus strand of CAUJGI010000054.1, from coordinate 5,704 downwards.
CCACAGCGCCCATTGAAAGCGTGACCCCGGCAGCTGCCGCGCCACGCCCACCAATGCCACCCCCGTGCCGATGTGCAGCAGCCAGATAAAGATGCCTTGCCACAGACTGGTTTGGGACGGATTGAGGCGGTTCATAAAAAAATAGACCAGCGGCGTACCAAGCAAGATGGGTGCCCCCACCAGCAGGGCCAGAACGTCGGTGCGGGAGAGCAGCTGGCGGCGCGATAACCACTCCAGCCCGGCCCGGATGCGGCTCCAGCCGTACAACCCCAGGTAGTAGAGGGCGGGTAGGATGAGAACGGCCGTCATCACCCCCACTGCCAACCGGCCCCACCACGCGTTGCTAAGCCACAGGTTCAGGAAAAAGTCGCTGACGTACCCCTGCCAGAAGGTCAGCGCCAGCCACAGGGCAAAGATGGAATAAATGAGGGCCATCGCGCCAAACAGGGTAAAGATGCGCTCGGCGCGGTTAAGGGAGCGCCAAAATTTGATAGGTGTGCCCGCTTCCAGCAGGCGCGGCCACAGCTCGTGGCGCAAAAAGTCGAAGGCACGGTCACGCAGGCCGGGCATTTCCAGCCAATCCATGAGCATAAAGTAGCCGTCCAGCTCCAGCAGCGGGTTGAGGTTCACCACCACGCTGAGGTAGGCCAGAAAACCAATCTGGAAGAGGAAGGTGGCCAGGAGGGTTTGCTGAAATTCGGGGGGCGAGAAGGCGGCAACGGCCGTTAACACCACCCCCACTAACCCGCCCAGCATCAGCCCAGAATACGGCCCGGCCCAGGACACCTTGATGCGGTCCAGCCGGGGCGACAGCCAGGTGTCGCGGGTATCGACAAAAAAGGCGGGAAAGCCCCAGTAAATCAAAAAGCCGCCGCGATCCAGCTCGCGCCCCACGTGTTTGGTCATCAGGCCGTGGGCCACTTCGTGCAAACCAATCACCAGCAGGTTGGCCAGCAGCAGAGTAAGCACGCCCAGGCCGCTGCCGGTGATATTGTAGTCGCCCCAAAAGTAGTTGAGGCCAAAGAAGAAGCCGCCGACCATCACCAGCAAGAAGAGCAGCGTTTGCCCCAGCGGCCAGAAGAGCGGCTTGAGTTGTTTGTAGAGCGGGATAAAAACATCGTCCAGGCCGGCGATGGCCAGCTCGGTGTAAAGGAAGCTTTTGAGCAGCTTTTGGCCGCGGCTGGCGGGGGCACGGGCGGCCAATTCAGCTTCGATCTGATCGTACACTTTGGTGTTGGGCGCCTGGAGGAAACGGCCGTCTTTCAACTCGCCAATCAGCGCCGTGAGGTGGCCAATCGGCAGGGTTTTGTACCGCCTGAGACTGTAGAACAGCAAATCTTTGACGGATTTACGGCCGTTCATCTGCCACCACAGTGCGTAATCCTCTTCGCACAACCGCAGGTAGGATTTACTCTCTGGCTCCTTGATGACGTAATACGTTTCCGCCCGGTTTTGCAGCCGCGACACGACGATGTGCGGGTTACGCAGCGGCTTGTAGGCGGTGGGGTTGGTGGCATCGTCAAGCGCCTGCCAAAACTCTTCGGTGGACATAAAGTAAGTTTAGCATGTCTGGAAGGTCAGGTGAAGGGGCAAGTTGCCGGGGCGGAAAAAGGTTATAATCATATTGTGGCCGGTAGGGGCGAGGCAGTTGGCAACCAACATTGTCTGGCAAAATCATCTGCCCTCCAACTGCCTCGCCCGTACAATAGAAATCAATGTGTCGTGGATGCGGAAGCGTAAGGGCGAGGCAGTTGGAAGCCAACGGCCGTTCGCGATCTCATCTGGTCGCCAACTGCCTCGCCCGTACAATTGATTGATGATAAGGAGAGAAAAGATGGGATTCCTGAAAAAATTATTCGGCGGCGGCGAACCGAAAAAATATGTCGATAAACAGGGCGTCTATTTTTACGTGGAATGCGCCAACTGCGGCGCCCGCGTGCGGGTGCGCGCCGACAAGCAGCACGATTTGCAAAACAGCGAAGGCGGCGGCTACGAATGGCACAAAACGATTGTGGACAGCCGCTGCTTCCGACGCATCCAAACGGTGGTGCAGTTAGACGCCAATTACCAGATGACCAGCCACGAAATTAGCGGCGGCCGTTTCCTGACCGAAGACGAATATCTGGCCGCCGAAGCAGCAGCTGCGGCGGCTAAAACCAGAGCGGAAGCGGCCGAGGTTGGTGAAACCGAATGATTTACCTGGTCATGCTGCTGGCCTTCCTGGCAGACCGTCTCACCAAATGGTGGGTGGCGGCCTACCTGGTTGAAAATGGCACGGTTCACTTAACCAGCTGGCTGACGATTCGCGCGGTTTACAATCGGGGCATTGCCTTTGGGCTGTTCCAAGGGATTGGGCCGCTGGTGGGCTGGCTGACGCTGGGTATTCTGCTGGGGCTTTTTGTCTATTTGGTGCGCTTGCCCCGGCAGGCCTGGCTGCTGCGCCTGGGTTTAGCGGTGCTCATTGGGGGTGCAATGGGCAATCTGTTGGACCGCATTTCTGTGGGCGTGGTGTTGGATTTTATCGAAACACCGCTGCGCCAGGGCGTATTTAACGTGGCTGACGTTTTGATTCATTTGGGCGTGATTCTCTCAATTTTGGGGAGCTGGCTGCACGATAAAAAAGAGCGAGCGACGGCCGTTGTCCCTTCCCCCTCAGATGTTTAGCGGGCACCCGCCAATAGGCTTATTCCCAACGGCTACCTGGTCTGATGGCTGTTTTGCAGCACCCGCGTGAGCTCTTCTACCTTGATTGGCTTGCTGACGTAATCATCCATGCCGCCGGTGAGGTAGGTTTCCCGGTCGCCAGCCAGGGCGTTGGCCGTCATGGCCACAATGCGCGGCTGGTCGTTTGGCGGCCAGCTTTCCCGGATGCGCTGCGTGGCTTCAATCCCATCCATTTCTGGCATTTGAATATCCATCAAGATGAGGTCATACGGCCGTAACGTCATTGCCTGGATTGCTTCCAGACCATTGGCCGCTACATCGGCGCTGTAGCCCAGCCGTTCCAGCATGCGCAGGGCCACTTTTTGATTGATGAGGTTATCTTCGGCCAGCAAAATGCGCAGGGGATGGGCATCGGCCAACGCTTTGTTGAACTGCGATTTGCTGGAGGTGCTGGCCGGCAAACGGCCGTCGCCCTTATTGTGGGCAAAAATCTCGGCTAGCTGGTATTGCAGCTGGGAGGCATGGTACGGTCGATTGAGGCAGTAGCTGGTCGGGTTTTCCTCGGCAATGGTGCACTGCTGGCCCATGGGAGTAAGAAACAAAACGTGCGTGCGGGAAACGGCCGCTTGTTGGATCAACACCTGCCGGAAACCAGGTTCCTGCTTTATGACCGTTGCATCCACAATGAACAGGTTGAACCGCGGCAGTTGAGCGATGACCTGCATCATTTCGGCCGTCGAGCTGGCACAGGTGACTTCGCTGCCCCACTCTTGCAGCTGGCGAGTTAAAACGGCCCGGCTGGTTTGATTTTGGTGAGCTACCAGCACGCGCTTACCGGCAAAGGGCGCTTCGGTGCTTTTTGCTGGATGGCCCTCAGGCGTGCTCCAGACATTACAGGTTTCAGTTTTGACGGTGAAAGAGAAGATGCTGCCCTTACCCGGCGCGCTTTCTACCTGGATATCGCCACCCATCAGGTTAATCAGCCGCTTGCTGATGGCCAGCCCCAGGCCTGTGCCGCCAAATTCGCGGGTGGTTGAAGAATCCACCTGGCGAAACGGTTCAAACAAGCGCCCCATGCGGTCCGCCGGGATGCCGATGCCCGTGTCTTTAACCATGAAGTGAAGCACAGTATTCCCGTTCCGGTGTTTGCAGCCCGCCCAGAGATTGACTTCGCCTTCGGCAGTAAACTTTACCGCATTGCCCAGCAGATTCACCAGCACCTGGCGCAGGCGCGTGACGTCGCCCTGGACGATGACCGGCACATCGGGTTCGATGTAGATGTTGAGATACAAATTTTTGGCGGTTGCCTGAACTGCTACCAGATCGATCGCTTCTTCGACACATTCGCGCAAGATAAAGGTTTGAGCATCTAGCTCCAGCTTGCCCGAATCGATTTTGGAAAAGTCCAAAATGTCGTTGATGATGGCCAGCAGGCCGTTGCCGCTGGTGCGAGCGGTGGAAACGTAATCCTCCTGCTCGGCGGTGAGGGGGGTATCCAGCAGCAGGCTGGTCATGCCGATGACGGCATTCAGCGGGGTGCGGATTTCGTGGCTCATGCTGGCCAGGAAGTCGGATTTAGCTCTGGCGGCTTCCTCGGCCACAGCTTTGGCGGCGGTCAGTTCGCGCTCAAACTGCTTGCGCTGGGTAATGTCGTTGGCCACCAGGACGATGCTGGGGGTGGCGGCATTTTCTTCGTTCATGACGGCGGTGGAAACGGCCGTATCCATCACCCGCCCATCCTTGGTCAAAAAGCGCAGTTCCTGATTGCGCAGGGAAAACAGGGGTGAGTGGAGGGTGGTGGACTGCTGCCAGGACGGCCGTTCCTCCGGCGCCAACACAATATGCAGCGGTTGGCCCAGCAGGGCGTCTTTGCTGTAACCCAGCAAATCCAGCACCGCCTGGTTCACCTTCTCAATATGCGCCTCTGGCGTGATAACAAACAGCATGTCCTGCATTGAGGCCAGGATGTTTTCTACATAAATTTTGGAAACTGTCGTGCTTTTCAACCGGGCAAGCGCCGTGTTTAGCAGCAGGTAGCCCTTGTCGATGCTGCTAATGGCCGAATGCAGCAGCACGGCGGCAATGCCGATGGCGGCAAACGTGATCCCCACATCGGTCATGTGCACCGGCCCCATGTTGGGGTTGCTGATGGCGCCTCGGGCTTCGAGGTGGTAGAGCAGCACAATCGTGGCCAGAGAAACGAGCGTGTAACTGCGCAGCGCCCGGGTGCCCAGCAGCAAACCGGCAATGAGCAGCAAAATGATAAAGGCTGGCCCATTGATGCTGCGAATGCCACCGTAAAAATAGCTGTTGATCACCAGGCCCAAAAAGACATTGAAGGTAAACAGCTGGCCTGCCGAGTGAACCCGATTTTGCCGCAGCAGGCACAGGGTGGCAAATGTAAAGGCCGCTACAATGATGAAAATGGTCAGAGAAAGCCAACTTTGCTCGGGAAGTTGATAGGCAAAAAAAACGCAAACAAAAAACGTGACCACAAAAAACGCAAGTGACATTGCCCAGACCAGTTGGGCAATGCGGGTTTTGTCCGGATCAAAAAATTGGGGACCTTTCAGAAGAGTCCGTAAGGAATTCAACATTTATCCTCAAAAAAAGAGCCGGTAGGCTCGGCGCACTGCGACCATTGTGTGCAAGTTCAACCAGGTGGTTATGGCAGTAGCATAAGACGTGCGACAACCATTGACCATAGCCTAAAGTCACTAGGCAGTGATAGTACATGAGAAACGCGGTGTCGCAAACAAGGGGACGCCAGGGGAACACTAACGGTTATCCAGGGAAAATTGGTAAACGCGCCCCCGGTTGGCCACGTCTCCAGCCAGGCCGGAGCCACCGACCAGATACTTTTGGTAAATGGAGTGCAATTGGGTAATTGGGTAATTACTTTGACAATGTTAAATTTAATTGTTTGCAATCGCCTGTGAATGGAATTCACAGGCTGAGATACAAAGTACGCTAAAGCGCACTGGGAGCGCTCTTCGCAACGTGCTTTCAGCACGTTTTCTGTCTCAGCCACCGAATTCCA